>SXPW01000164.1 GCA_005793785.1 Actinomycetota bacterium
ACGCCGATGGCGACGTGGTCGCCGGCGACTGTCATCTCGCCAACACGGCGATCACCGAACAATCGGGCACCACGCCGGTGCACCCGTTGCAGGTGGTCGCCAAGGCGTACGGACTCGACGCGGAGTAAACCGGCGCTTCACCAATAGCCATCCATCCATCACCACCAAGGAGACACCCCCATGTCCACTGCAATGAAAACCCGCAAGTTGGCGCTCAACGACATCCTCGACCATCGCGCCTATGAGCGAGTCCGCGAGGAGTCGCGCGCGAACGTGATCGAACTGAAGCGTCGCCGTCGGGTGCACCTCGGCACCGTCGTCACCGTCTCGTTCGAAAACCGGGCGACGATGCTGAATCAGATTCAAGAGATGCTGCGAGTCGAGCGAGTCGTCACCGATGAGGGAGTCAACGAGGAGTTGAAGGCGTTCAACCCGATGATTCCGGAAGCCGGGCAACTTTGTGCGACCGTGTTCATCGAGTTGACGACCGAGGAGCAGATGCGCGAGTGGTTGCCGAAGTTGGTCGGCATCGAGCGCTCGATCGTCGTGCGTCTGTCGGACGGAACCCAGGTTCGTGGAGTGGTCGACGAACAGCATGCCGAAGGTCTGACGCGGGACACCGTGACCGCGGCGGTGCACTACGTCCGCTTCGACTTCACTCCTGAACAAGTGGCGACGTTCGCCAAGGGCGGAGTCCAGGTGCGCTGCGATCTGTCGAACTACCTCGAGGCGATCGAGTTGCCGGACTTCACCGTTGCCGAGTTGCTCACCGACCTTCGCGACTAGGCATGGAGCGGCTTGGCCAGTTTGAGGCTGGCGAGCTGATCGGGTCGTTGGAGACCACGTAGCGCCACGTCGAAGTCGGGGAGGGCGTAGACCCCGCCTTCGTCGGTAATCATGATGAAGCGATCGAACTGTGCGAGGAACGTGCGATCGTGGCTGACGGCGACGACCGTGCCCTCGAATCCGTCGAGCGCTTTCTCGAGTGCCTCCGATGATTCGATGTCGAGGTTGTCGGTTGGTTCGTCGAGGAGCAACACGTTGTGTCCCTCGATCTCCAGTCGCAGGATTTCGAGCCGCGCCTTCTGGCCACCCGACAGGGTCTCGAACTTCTGACGCGCTTGGTTTCGTAACCCGTACCGGGCGAGGGTCTTCATCGCTCGCTCCTCATCGGAGATGCGGTCGTGGACGATCTCGATGCATTCCCGACCGAGGAAATCGGGACGATCGTTGATCTGGGTGAACACGCCCACTGAAGTGCGTGGGCCGAAACGAATCTCTCCGGTGGATGGCTCCAATTCGCCGGCGAGCATCTTCAACAAGTGCGTCTTGCCGGTGCCGTTCGGTCCGATGAGGGCAACTCGTTCCCCGTGATAAATCTCGTCACCGAAGGGTTGGAACAATCGATGCATGGACACCCCGTTGAGTTGTGCCACTCGACGAGCCGCATCGGCTCCGCGCAACCGAACGTAGATCTGCTGGTCGGGTACGGGCGGGGGAGGCGGACCAGCGGCGACGTATTTTTCCCACCGGGTTTCGGCGGCGTTGGCCTTCGTGGCGTTCTTGAAATTCTGGGCGGCTCGCTGTTTCATGATCTTCATGTGATGGAAGAGTCGCCGTTCCTCTTCATGCCAGCGTTTGAGATCGTCACCGAGCAATTCCTGACGACGCTCACGCGCCTCGGGGAACGTGGCGAACGAACCACCGTGCACCCAGCATCCGGAGCCTTCGACGGCGACGATCTTGTTCGAACAGCGTTCGAGGAGGGTGCGGTCGTGACTCACCATCAGGATGGTCGACTTGCACGCTTGGAGTTGTTCCTCGAGCCATTGACGAGTTGGAATGTCGAGGTAGTTGTCCGGCTCGTCGAGCAACAAGACGTCGGCACCGGAGTTCAGGAGCAAGTCCAGCACGAGGCGTTTTCGTTCACCTCCGGAGAGTTCGGACACCAGCCGTGTGAAGACGTCATCGACGCTGCTCTTCACGCTCCGTTGCGCCGACGCCTGCCACTGCGACTCCAATTCATAGCCGCCGAGGTCACCCCAGTGCGACAGCGCAGTCGCGTATGCCATGCCGTCGTCACTGCCGGCGTGCATCGCGCGTTCGGCTCGAATCAGTTCCCTGCCCGCTTCGCGCAGGGCATGCGGTGCCACTTCGATCAACATCTCGCGAAGCGTGTCCGTGGGGCGTGACATGCCGACGTCCTGTGTCATGTAGAGCATCGACCCGCCGATCGAGAATTCGCCGGCGTCGGCCTCTATCTGTCCCGTCAGAATTCGCAGAATGGTGCTCTTTCCCACCCCGTTTGCACCGACGATCGCCGCATGTTCGCCCGGGGCCACCCGAAAACTCACGTCGAAGAACAGTTGGTCTCCGCCCGGGGGACCGTACTCGAGTTCGCTCACGACGACTGCAGACACAGTGCTCCATTCTGGCGGCAAGTCGAACTCGGCTGGTGGTCATCGTCGAGTGATGTGGTCGGCGCGCGTTCGTGCGACCGTAGCGTTTCACCTATGAGCACGCCGCACGCAGACTCGACCGGAACCTTCGATACGGCGCGGCGCGCGATGCAACGAATGCTGAGCGGAACGTCGACGAACGACGAGGTTCGAGCATTCCTGCTTGCGTACAACGAGCGTCACGCCACCCCGGACGAACTCGCCGGATTCCTCG
>SXPW01000023.1 GCA_005793785.1 Actinomycetota bacterium
CCGAGGATGAAATACAGCGAAGCAAGGATCGTGACGATGTCGGGAACGTACACACCCCTCAACGCCCACGGCGCCACGGAGATGTTGTTGAAACTTGCGGATCGAATCTTCACCCTGAACGGCCCGAGTTCACCGCGCGACACGACGTAGTAACCCATCTCGCCGAGCGGGTTCTCGGTCGACACCCACGCTTCACCCTCCGGCACCTTGATGATCTTCGGAACCTTCGCCATGATCGGTCCGCTCGGAATCGTGTCGAGCAATTGGTCGACGATCTTGGTCGACTCTCGCGTTTCCTGCAAGCGAACCCAGCACCGTGCGAAACTGTCCCCGTCCGGATGCGTCCACACCTTCCAATCGGCTTTGTTCCAAGCCATCGGCAGACTTTGGTCTCGTCGTAGGTCCCAGTCCACGCCACTCGCGCGCAAGTTGGCGCCGGACAAACCGAATTGCATCGCGATGTCGCGTGGAATCACGCCGATGCCGCGGGTGCGCGACTGGAAGATCTCGTTTCCGAACAACAGGTCCTCGATCTGGTCGCAGAACGTACGGAGTTTTTTCATGACTGCCTTGGTTTCTGCAATCCAGCCCTTCGGGAGATCATCCTTCAATCCGCCGATACGGTCGAAGTTCGGGTGGAATCTGCCTCCGGTGGCGCCCTCGATGAGGTTCAACACGTATTCACGGTCCCTGAAGGCAAAGAAGACCGGTGTGATGGCTCCCATCTGCACACCGAGATCGCCGAGGAAGAGCGACACGTTCGCGATACGCGACAACTCGAACAAGATGGTGCGGATGTGTTGCGAACGGGCCGGTGCCTCGACGCCCATGAGTTTTTCCGCAGCGAGAATGAACGGCACCTCGTTGGCAAAACTGCCGAGCCAGTCGATTCGGTTGACGAGCGAGGTGACCTGCGGATAGGTGCGAACCTCCGCGAGTTTCTCGTATCCGCGGTGCATGTACCCGCATGAAGGTTCTGCCCACACCACCTGCTCGCCATCCAGTCGGGCGATGATTCGCAACGTGCCGTGCGTTGCGGGGTGCTGCGGTCCGATGTTGAGGGTCATGCCCTCCGTCTCCAGCTCGACGTTCAGTCGCGCGTCGGCGGCTTGACTCGCGATGTACGCCAGACGTTGACGATCCCCCAGGACCCGGTCGGTGAGACTCACGATTCGTTGCCACCCTCGTCGTCATCGCCGCCGGGTAGCGGCTCCACGTCGACGATTCCCGGCCACGGCTTCACCATGCGTGCGAGGAGCGGGAAGTCCTTGCGCAACGGAAAACCCTCGAAATCCATCGGCAGGTACATGTTGCGTAGATCGGGATGCCCGTCGAAGGTGATTCCGAACATCTCGTGCGTCTCCCGCTCGTGCCAATTCGCTCCGGCGTACACGTCATGGATGGATTCGAGTTTCGGCTGAGTGTCTTCGACGTCGACCTTCACGGTCACTGCGGCGTGGGTGATGGGATTCACCACACGGGCAAAGACCTGAATCCGAGTGGTGCCGCCGGCATAGCCCGGACGAATCGTGGAGTCCCGCTCGGGTGCCGGTTCGGTCGGGTCGTCCTCACCTCGACCGTATGGTGACGGCATCCAATCGATTGCCGAAAGAAAACTGAAGTACTGGAATCCGAGCACGTCACGCAACGTGCGCATCGACGACTTCCACGCATCGCTACGCACCCGCAGCCATAAGTCGTCGGAGGGTTTGAGGTGCGACTCCACCAATCGATCTCCGAGAGCCGCCGAAATCTCGGCGAGTAGCGCCTCGCGTGCCGAATCGGAAACGGTGATTGCTTCAGGAGCCGACGACAACCGGTTTCCCCTTCCGCTCGGCGGCTGCGCTCGCATCAAGCGATCGCGTACCCTCGCCACGCCAGCGCGCACCCATGTCTTCGTTCTTGATGCGCTCCTGCAACAGAACGATGCCTTCCAGGAGAGCTTCGGGGCGAGGTGGGCAACCCGGCACGTACACATCGACGGGAATGATTTGGTCGACGCCCTTGGTGACGGAATACGAATCCCAGTACGGTCCACCGCAGTTGGCGCAACTACCCATGCTGATGACGTACTTCGGTTCGGGCATCTGTTCGTACAAGCGTTTGATGGCCGGAGCCATCTTGTCGGTCACGGTGCCGGAGATGACGACGAGGTCGGCTTGGCGCGGACTGGCGGGCAGCGGAATCACACCGAGCCGCATCACGTCGTATCGCGGGGAACCGAATGCCGCACCCATTTCGATCGCGCAACAAGCGAGACCCCATTGATACACCCACATGCTGTACGAGCGACCCAAGTTGAAGAGCGCCGACAACGGGCGGGGCATGCGACCTCGTTCGACTAGACCCATCGCAGGACACCCTTTCGCCATGCGTACACCAGACCGAGCAACAAGACGAATACAAACACGCCCATCTCCACCAAGCCGAATGCTCCGTACCGCTCCAGCTGCGTGGCCCACGGGAAGATGAAGACTGCCTCGACATCGAACACCACGAAGAGCAACGCGAAGATGTAATAGCGCACCTGACTTTGCGACCAACCCTCGCCAACGGGATCGACGCCGCTCTCGTAGGTGAGGAGCTTCTCATGACCGGGCCGCGAAGGGCGCACCAGCGAGGACACCCAGAGGAGCAGACCGGCCAAGAGCACCGCGATGGCCCCGAACCATCCGACGGTGAGGTACGACCGCAGGAAATCCGACACGCCAGACATACCCACAGACATCGGGAAAAAACTACTATGTGGCCACTTCGGCGAGAAACCAGTCGACGAGTCGCGCTGTGGCAGGTGCCCGTTCCGTCACCTGATCCACGGACATTTCACAAAGGTGCTTGGCGTCGATACCGAGTTTGGCGAGTTCCGCGGTTCCCGTGTCCATGCTCCACCGGGTGATGATGTCGGCGGTGGCCTCCGGGTGGAATTGTGTGGCGAACAACCGCTTGCCCAGCATCGCCTGTGGTCCGACATCGTTGACGGCAACGGTGCGAAGTTGGGCAGGAACGGTGAACACGTCGTAGTGCCACTGCAACCACGTACCGGCGAGAACGTCGGGTTGCGCGGTGCTGGAGACCTGGTGCCAACCGACCTCGGGGGTTTGTGACCGCATCACCTTTCCACCAAGCGCACGGGAGATGAGTTGCGCACCGAAGCAGATTCCGAAGATCGGTACGCCACGGCGGATTGCGGTACCGACGAGATCCACTTCTGCGGCAACCTCCTTCGCGTTGCTCTCCCAGTAGACCGACCATTCGGATCCGAGCAGCAACAACATGTCGACCCCGGCGAGCGACTTCCACTCACGCGGGTATTCGCGTTCATTCCGCTCGAATGTGAAGCCCACATCGGCGAGTCGTGCGCCGACCAAGCCCGGGTCTGCATCGCCACGGTTGCCAACAACGAGTGCACGCACAGCGATACCGTAGTTGTTGCATGGCTCGCACTGGTGCCGTCGAGATCTCCCTCGAACAAGTTCGCCTGGTGAGTGAGCGTGACCGACGCATCGTCACCCACACCCCGGTAACTCCATCGGCGCATCTCAGCGAAACCGTTGGCGGGTCGATCGTGCTCAAGGCCGAGAACCTGCAGCGCACCGGAGCATTCAAGATTCGCGGGGCGATGAACAAACTCTTCACGCTCGGTGACTCTGCACGCAAGGGAGTCGTGGCCGGGAGCGCCGGCAACCATGCCCAGGCATTGGCGTTCGCCGCACGTCAATTCGGAGTTCCGTGCGAAATCTACGTCCCTGCGGGAGCGTCGCTGGCCAAGGTTGCTGCCTGTCGCGGCTACGGCGCGACCGTACATGAAGGCGGCGACAGTCTCGACGTTGCCGTAGCACTTGCGCAGTCCCGTGCGACGGAAACCGGAATGGTGTTCTGCCATCCCTACGACGACCCCGTCGTCGTCACCGGACAAGCCACGCTTGGCGTCGAACTCATCGACGACATTCCCGACCTCGCTCAGGTAATCGTCCCGCTGGGTGGCGGCGGATTGTTGAGCGGTGTGGCCCTCGCCGTGAAACAATTCGACCCGTCGATTCGCGTCGTCGGAGTACAGATTTCGTCGTGTGCGCCGTACATCTACGGCAAGGCTCCCCATGGACCGGTTCCAACACTGGCCGACGGAATCGCGGTCAAAGTTCCCGGAGATGTCACGGCTCCACTCATCGAGAAGTGGGTGGATGAGATCGTCGATGTCGACGAGGACAGTGTCGCCGACGCGATGATGTTGCTCTTGGAGCGCTCGAAGTACTTCGTCGAGGGCGGTGGCGCCGTCGGAGTGTCGGCGTTGCTCACCGGGCGTGTCACGCCGTCCGAGCGTGGTTCGACGTGCGTCGTCTTGTCGGGTGGCAACGCCGACTTGGGACTGCTCACCGGACTGGTTCGACGACACGAGACGATTCGTGGCCGGCGACTCATCGTCTTCGCGCGGATCAGTGATCGACCAGGCGGATTGGCTCGGCTCCTCACCTTGTTCGCCCAGCATGGCGCGAACTTGATAGAAGTGGAGCACGTGCGCGAGGGAGTCGACTTGCACGTGCGCGAGACCGGCGTGCAGGTGGTGCTCGAGGTGCGGGGGCGCGACCATGCGGAATCGTTGATTGCCGGTGCGAAGAACGACGGATACGAGATCTCTGAAGTCACCGGTCGCTAGTCCGCACGTGGCCCCACGGATTCTCCTGCCCGGCAAGCTCACGTCGGGAGCCACCGGTGTGCGAGGTGACAGCTATTCCAACGGTCTTCTTTATGCAACTGCGATTGCACGCGCAGGCGGGATCACGATGACCGTACCGCCCCTTGCCGAGTCGGTCGAGCACGTCGCTCGGCTCGTTGC
>SXPW01000165.1 GCA_005793785.1 Actinomycetota bacterium
CCCCCAAGCACGCGCCGAGCAGTTGTCGCTCGATGACTGGTCGCGACTCACCCTTGCCGTCATCTCCCGCTCGGGACGGGTGTCATGACGTCGGAAGGCGATACCGCAGAGACAATCGTGCTCGACGCCCACGCCAAACTGACGCTGTCCTTGCGTGTCGTCGGCGTTCGTCACGATGGATTCCACTTGATCGATGCGGAGATGATCTCGCTCGACTTGTGCGACACGTTGCATCTGCGCCCGAACGAGTCGGGGATCACGGTCGGCGGACCGTTCGCCGAAGGAGTACCCACCACGGCCGACAATCTGGTTGTTCGAGCCCTGCAACTCGCGGGTCGGCGGGCGGCCGTGCACATCGAGAAGCGGATTCCCAACGGGGGTGGGCTCGGCGGTGGATCCTCCGACGCTGCCGCCGTCCTTCGCTGGGCCGGATTCACCGACCTGGTCGCCGCGTCGCGACTCGGCGCGGATATTCCCTACTGCATGGTGGGCGGACGAGCGAGAGTTCGCGGAATCGGTGAAATCGTCGAACCGATCAACGTTTCGGGCGCCGATGTCCAGCCGTTCGCAGTCACCCTCGTTACCCCGCCACTGCACGTCCCCACTCCCGCGGTGTACCGCGCATGGGATGACCTGCCCCCATCCGATCGAAGAGGTGAGGTGAACGACCTACAAGCCGCGGCCCTGCTCGTCGAGCCACGATTGGCGTCATGGCGCGACAGGATTCGTGAGGCGACGGGAGTCGCACCGACGCTGGCAGGTAGTGGAGCAACGTGGTTCCTTCGCGGAGCCTTCCCGATTGCCGACGCACTCACGGGTGCAGTCGTGGTGATCACCCAAAGTCGCTGAATCCACGTTCGCCAGCGACATGTCGCTGGAGCGGCGGCGGTGAAACTATTTGCTGTTGCGTTGGTGACGAGTGCGACGAAGCATCTTCTTGTGCTTCTTCTTGCGCATTCGCTTGCGGCGACGCTTGACGAGTGATCCCATGCGAGCCACGACGCTACCCTGAAAGTGAGCACATACGTGCGTCTGGTTCTTTCCGGGGTCGTTCAACGGCAGGACAGCGGGTTTTGGTCCCGCTTATAGGGGTTCGAATCCTCTCCCCGGAACCACACCGAATGGGGCGTCCGATGTCGGGCGTTCTATGCTGGCTGAAAGTGAACAAGTCGATCGACAAAGTCACCACCAAACGGATGGTGCTCTACACCGGTCGCGCCCATCCCGAACTGGCGCGAGAAGTTGCCAGCCATCTCAATATCTCGCTCGGCGAAGCCGATGTCATCGAGTTCGCAAACGGGGAAATTCGACCGCGATTCGGGGAGAGCATTCGCGGCGGCGACGTCTTCATCATGCAATCCCATTACGGCCACAACGGCTACAGCATCAACGACGCGATCATGGAGCAGCTCATCATGATCGATGCGGCATATCGCGCATCGGCAAAGCGCGTCACCGCGGTATGTCCGTTCTACGGGTACGCCCGCCAGGATCGCAAGGCTGCGGGCCGCGAACCCATCACCGCGCGGGTCGTTGCCGACATGTTCAAGGCCGCCGGCTCGAAACGGATGGTGTCGGTCGACTTGCACAGCGGACAGATCCAGGGTTTCTTCGAGGGGCCCGTCGACCACCTCACTGCCGCACCCGTCCTGGAGAAATACCTGCGTGACAACGCGCGTGAGGGAGTCGTCATCGTCTCGCCCGACACGGGTCGCGTGAAGGTCGCCGAACGTTTTGCACAGCACCTGGGCGACATGGGTGCCGACGTGGCATTCGTGTACAAGAAGCGGGAGAAGAACTCCGTCAACGTGTCGAGTGCCAAGGAGGTGATCGGGGACGTCGAGGGTCGGCTGTGCGTGCTCACCGACGACATGATCGATACCGCCGGCACCATCACATCGGCAGCCGAACTACTCATTGCCCGGGGCGCCAAGGAAGTGTGGGCGATGGCCACGCACGGCGTGTTGTCGGATCCAGCCATCGAACGTTTGCAGAAATCGTCGATCAGCCGCGTCGTTCTCACCAACACCATTCCCCTACCGAAGGAGAAGCGAATCGAACGCATCGAGGTGTTGTCGGTGGCCAAGATCATCGCCGACGCCCTCGCTGCCGTGTTCGAAGAAACCAGCGTGAGCGAGCTCTTCGGCGGCGAGAACCTCGCCTAACCGACGACGCTGTTCCAGCCACGTACTTCGGTTTCGCCCCGATTGCCGGTCGAAAAGCGCCCATAGACTGACGAAATGCCCACCGCACTCAAGACCAGCCTCGGCCGTCCGCTCGGTAGTAGCGCCGCCCGCCGTTTGCTCGCCCAGGATCAAATTCCCGCCGTCGTCTACGGACACGGCATGACACCGACTCCGGTCACCGTTGATCGCAAGGAGTTGCGCGTCGCACTCTCGGGTCCGGCCGGACTCAACACGGTGCTCGAATTGCACGTCGGTAACGACACGTACCCCGCAATCGTCAAGGAAGTTCAGCGCGACCCCGTGAAGCGCAACGTTCGCCACGTCGACTTCCAGCAGATCAGCCTCACCGAGGTCATCACCGTGCACGTACCGTTGCACGTCAAGGGTGTCGCCAAGGCGGTACTCGCCGAGGGTGGTCTCGTCGACCCGGTCGTCAACTCCATCGATGTCAAGGCCACCGCCGCCAACATTCCGAACGAGATCGTCGTTGACGTCACCAACATGACCATGGACAGCGTGGTGCGCCTCGGTGACCTGCAGATGCCCGAAGGTGTCAGCATCGTCGGCGATCCAGAGTTCGTGGTCGTCACGGTCGTCACCACCAAGGTGGAGGAAGTCGCCGTGGTTGCCGCACCAGCCGAAGGCGAAGCGGCAGCCGAGGGTGCAACTCCTGCCGAGGGCGCCGGCGACGGTGCCGCTGCAGCCGGCGACGCCGAAAAGCCAGCCGCGGGCGGCAAGCCTGCAGCGGGCGGCAAGCCCACCAAGTAATCCGCGATGCGGTAATCCGCGATGGCGCTGTTTGGTCGCTCGTCGCGACCGGAGCGTCGCGGTACACCGTTCTCTGCACTCGTCGTCGGCGTCGGTAATCCCGGACGCGAATACGAACGGAGTCGACACAACGTCGGCTTCGAGGTGATCGACGAGTTGGCGCGCCGAAGCAAGGTGGTGCTGAAGGCAAACCGCGACAAGGCGTTGGTCGCCGAGGTGCACGGCGAATACCTGCATTACCTCCTCGCCAAACCGATGACCTACGTGAACAACTCCGGTCAAGCGGTGGGTCCACTGGCGCGGCGATTCGCGGTTGATGAAGTCGAGCGCATCGTGGTGGTGCACGATGAACTCGACCTCCCACCGGGAACCGTGCGCGTCAAGGTCGGGGGTGGACTTGCCGGACACAACGGATTGCGTTCCATCACCCAACACCTGTCGTCCCAGGACTTCGTGCGTGTGCGAATCGGTGTCGGCAAACCGCCAAGCAAGGAACGTGGCGGCGACCACGTCCTGGGTCGAATCCCCGCCGCCGAACGCAACTTGCTCGATGTCGCGGTTCAGCGAGCATCCGATGCGGTCGAACTGATCCTGAAACACGGTGCAGACACCGCGATGCAGCAGACCAACGCCGAGTAGTCGGCCCAAGACGTCGTGAAGCACCAGTCGCCGCTCTACGCGCTCGCCGAAATCGCCGCGAGTCACGGTCGCTCCGTGGGAATCGGATTACCGAACGGCGCGGTCGTCGCGTGGGC
>SXPW01000166.1 GCA_005793785.1 Actinomycetota bacterium
CGACCCGATCACCGGCGAGTCGGTACCACGAGCGAGCGTACGTCGCGAGATCAACGTCATGCCGCAGTGGGCTGGCTCGTGCTGGTACGAATTGCGCTACCTCGACCCCACCAATTCCACCGCGTTCGTCGACAAGGACGTGGAGCGCTACTGGATGGGTCCGATCGAGCCCGGGCATACGGGCGGAGTCGACTTGTACGTCGGCGGTGTCGAGCACGCGGTGCTGCACCTCCTGTATTCGCGCTTCTGGCACAAGGTGTTGTACGACCTCGGTCATGTTTCGAGCGAGGAGCCGTTCCATCGACTCTTCAACCAGGGTTACATCCAGGCGTACGCCTATCGCGACGACCGTGGTCAAACCGTGCCGGCGAATGAAGTAATTGAACGGGACGGCAAGTACTACTTCGAAGGCGAAAGCGTCGCACGCGAGTACGGAAAGATGGGCAAGAGCCTGAAGAACATCGTCACACCCGACGAGATGTACGACGAATACGGAGCCGACACCTTCCGCCTCTACGAGATGTCGACCGGGCCGCTGGATGCGAGTCGACCGTGGAACACCCGGGACGTCGTCGGAATGCAACGATTCCTGCAACGAGTGTGGCGCAACCTCGTGGACGAGGATTCGGGTCGACTCACGGTGAGCGACTCGGCATGCTCGGATGATCTACTTCGGCTGTTGCACGTCACCATCGACGGAGTGCGACGCGACATGGAAGGAATGCGCTTCAACACCGCCATCGCCAAGTTGATCGAGTTCAACAACGCACTCACCAAACACGTCGAATCGTCGGGAACCACGCCACGAATTGCGGCCGAGGTGCTCACCCAGATGCTCAGTCCGCTGTGTCCACACATGGCGAGTGAGCTGTGGGAACGGCTCGGACGCACCGACGAGATCACGTACGCACCGTTCCCCGAGGCCGACCCGAGCCTCCTTTTGTCGGACACCATCGAAGTGCCGGTGCAAGTCAACGGCAAGGTTCGTTCGCGTCTCGTCGCGCCGACGGGATCGACCGACGACCAGTTGCGATCACTTGCACTGGCGGACGAGAAGGTGCAAGCGTCACTCGGCGGTCAGGCACCGCGCAAAGTCATCGTCGTCTCCGGCCGCCTGGTCAATATCGTCGCGTAGCGACGTAGCAACACCGTCGCGTAGCGACGGGAGTACGCCTCCGCACCCCTATCGGCGCAGATACCGACCGACTCGACCGATTGCCGCCAGATCGACTCCGCGGAACATCAACAGGATCACCCGATTCACTCCCCAATCCGACCACCGCTGGATGCGCTCATCGACGACATCTCGCTGCAACAACGCCTCGTCGAAGTGCTCCCACACCGACACCATGAACGGTGTAGCGCCGCTGGATTGCTCGGCGCCGCGACCAACCGACTGGTTTCGCCGCTCCTGCACTGCCGCGGTAATCACTTGCTCGGCATAGGGGGCCGAGCCGCGCACGTTCACACCCTGGGTGCGCTGTGCAGCGATTCGCGCCAATGGCACGGAGTTCACGCCGAGCAGGATCGGAGGACGCGTGGTCGGCGAGATGAACGTGTCGAGGTCGTCACGCCTCTCGTGCGACCAGAGTTCGTCGATCACGTCCAACGTCTCCAGCAGTACCCGATGACGATCGACCATGCGTGGTGGCTGCTCCACGCCGACGGCCCGCCGCTCGGCGGACCACTTGGTGTTCGGGGCCGACCCGGCCCCCAACCCCAGAACGCACCGACCGCCGCTGACCTCCTGCAACGTGGCGGCCGAGTTGGCGGTGATCACCGGCATTCGGTTGGCCACGTTGGCAACGAGGGGACCCAAGCGAATGCTCGTCGTCACCGCTGCGAGCGCTCCGAGCGTGGTGAAGCATTCGGGCATGGCGGGGGCGGCCATCACCTGTCCGGCGAGGTGGTCCGCGGTCCAGAACGTGTCGAATCCTGCCGCCTCGGCGGCTCGCGCCGCATCGGCGATGATCGGCCATGGAGCATTCCCGGGGTTCACTTGCAGGTCAAAGGTCGGCATCGGTGTGTGTCACACTATGCGCAAGAGGAATTTCACCTTCGTGACTCGTCTTACTCGCCGCCAATTCGTCGAACGCTCGCTCTACACCGTGGGAGGCGGCGCCGCACTCGTGCGCCTCCTTGCTGCCTGCGGTGCAACACCTGATCCGACGAACTCGCTCGTCATCGGTACACCGGATGCTCCCGTCACACTGCCAACGGTTGGTGAGCCCGTCGCCGATGGACTCGTGCCGGAATCGGGAACGCTTTCGCTCTACAACTACGCCGACTACATCAACCCCGAAACCGTTGCAGCGTTCGAGGCGGCGTACGGCGTGAAGGTGGAGATCAGCATCTACGACACGGAGGAGATCGCGCTGGCCAAGATGCGTTCGGGTGGCGTGAAGCCGGACGTCGTACTCGGTCTCACCGACACCGTGCTGGCTCGGCTCGTTGCCGCTGAACTGCTCCAACCGCTCAACCCGTCGTATCTCACCAACTTCGGGAACGTCATCTCTGGCCTGCGCGACCCGTACTACGACCTCGGCGCCCAGTACACGGTTCCGTACGTCATCTATGCCAACGGCATCGGATACCGCACCGATCGCGGAATCGACACCTCACGGTTCACGGGCGACGAGGGTTGGTCGGAGTTGTGGAATCCGGCGTACGCGGGGAGGGCGGGAGTGCTGGATTCCTACCGCGACACGATTTCGATGGCCTTGTTCCGCAACGGTGTGTTCGATCCGAATACTGCCGACGCAGCAGCCTTGTCGCGAGCCGCGGACGAACTTCGGGCGCTCAACGCGGCCGTGAGTCCGAAGGTCGACATCCTCGCCTATCAGGAGATCGCGGCCGGCAATCGCGACATCTCACTGTGCTGGTCGGGCGACATGCTGGCGGGCATCGGCTACCTCGCCGAGGGAGATCCAGCCGATGTGCTCGGCTTCTGGTATCCCGATACCACGATCACCGCCAACGACTTCTTCTGCATCACCCGTGAGTCCACCAAACCCGTTTTGGCGCATGCATTCATCGATTTCCTCCTCGACACCGAGAACGCGCTCGGCAATCAGCCGTTCGTCGGTTACCAACCCGCGCTGGAGGCCCTGACTGCCGACGTCCTCGTCGGTGCCGGTAACGTCCCGGAGTCGCTCGTAGGTGCGCTGGTAACTCCCGAGCGATACTCCGCCGGCAAGCGGTTGGTGTCGCTCTCGCCCGAAGTCGACGCTCTCTGGCTCGACGCGTGGACGCAATTCACCACCGGATGAACGACGCCACCCGCCGTCACTCTCCGCGGACGTGGGTGGGCTACGCACTACCGGGCACCGGGTGGTTGGCGATCTTCTTCACGGTGCCGTTGTACGCCGTTGCAGCGATCGCCTTCGGAAGTATCGATCCCGTGTTCCGAAATGCTCGACCTGCATGGAGCCCGTTGCAGTGGAACTTCTCGACGTTCGTCGACGTGCTCGGGGAAATCGTCCGGGGTTCGTTGCGGGACGTCTTCTTGCGCACCATCGCATTCACCGTCATCGCTCTCGTGTTGTGCCTGGCAATCGGCTATCCGATCGCCTACCACTTGGCACGAACCTCGAGTCGCACCAAGACGATCATTCTCGTGCTCATCGTCATGCCGTTCTGGGTGAGTTATCTCATGCGCATGCTCGCCTGGGTGAACCTGCTCCAGCGCGACGGTCTCGTCATGCGGTTCACATCGCTGTTCGGCTACGAACACAATTGGTTGGACGGGTCAGCCACCGCGGTGGTCTTGGGGCTGGTGTACGGATACGTGCCGTTCCTCATCCTGCCGTTGTACGCAACGCTCGAGCGACTGGATTGGCGATTGGTCGAGGCCGCTCGCGACCTCGGAGCCTCTCCGCGGGATGCGTTCCTGCGCGTGACGCTCCCCTTGTCGCGACAGGGTGTTGCTGCCGGGCTCGTGCTCGTGGCCCTGCCGATGTTGGGCGACTACTACACCAACGACATCATCTCCCGCTCCCCTCGCACGGAGATGATCGGAAATCAAATCGACTTC
>SXPW01000167.1 GCA_005793785.1 Actinomycetota bacterium
CAGTTTGGCGTGGGCGTCGAGCACGATTGTCTCTGCGGTATCGCCTTCCGACGTCATGACACCCGTCCCGAGCGGGAGATGACGGCAAGGGTGAGTCGCGACCAGTCATCGAGCGACAACTGCTCGGCGCGTGCTTGGGGGTCGACGCCACTCACCTCGAAATCCGCGGCGACGACCACGCCGTCCAGGGCTCGCCGCAGCATCTTTCTTCGAGTGGCGAATCCACGGCGAACGAGCGTGAACATCTCGGCGAACGGAGCCGGTACCACGGGAGAGGCCCGCCGCGTGATCTCCACCAATGACGACGCGACGCGTGGTCGCGGAAGGAACACGGCCGCCGACACCTCCCCGACGATTCGTGCCGTGGCCCAATAGCCGACCTTGACACTCACCGCGCCGAACGCTTCGCTGTCGGGTTGCGCGACGAATCGTTGGGCAACTTCCTTCTGCACCATCACCAGCAATCGTTGCACCTGGGGAACGTCGTCGAGCAGGTCCGCCACGAGAGGGGTCGCGACGTTGTACGGAAGGTTGGCGACGACCGTCCAATGTGGGGAGGCGGCGAGGAGTTGCTTCCAATCGAGTTGCATCGCGTCCTCTTGCACCACCCGGACGTTGTGACATCGCGCCGTGTTCTCACGCAACACGGCGAGCAAACCCGCGTCTATCTCCACGGCAGTGACGTTGGCACCGGTCTCCGCCAGTGCCATCGTGAGCGCGCCGAGCCCGGCACCGATTTCGACGACGTAGTCGTCGCTGCTGACCGCGGCGAGCGTCGCGATGCGTCGCACCGTTTCGGGCTCGACGACGAAATTCTGACCGAGCGACCGTCGCGGCGCCAAACCGAAACGCTCGAGCAACTCCGAAGTTTGCGACCGGGTGAGTGTCACCAGGTGATGGAAACCGGAATCGGCGCGTTCACCAGATCGGAGAGTTCGACGAAGAGGCGCGTGTGCAACACGATGGTGACATCTGCGGGAGTCGAGGGCATCATCACGTTGGAACACGCAATCGACCGACCATTGTTGAGGTTCTTGACGACGAGCATGGTTCCGTACGGGGCGAGCGGCGCATTGCACACCGTGTTGGGTGCTCCGTTGAAACTGCTGAAGGTCGCCGGTCCGGAGAGTCGCGTACTGTCGCCGGACGGATAGGCGATCGGAGCCGTTCCCGTCGGGGCAACGCCGGTCGGGCCCGAGAGGAACACCGGCGCCAAAGGTTCACTCGACTCGGTCGGGGCATCGACCGCAACTCCTGCGGCAGCCACCGTGGCCACCTCGGTCTGCGACTCGCCGCGCGTGAAGAACACCACCACGGGCACGACGACGAGCGTCAGAATTCCGACGAGAGTGACGCGTCGACGATCGCGTGCCGTGAGGAACATCGGGGGTCAAACGCTAGCGAGCGAGTCGCGGGAACGCGCGATGAGCGTTCATCACGGTGGCTTCTGCGATGTCGGATACGGCAGTACCGCGTACGCCCGCCAAGCACTCACCGACGAGTCGCACGTTGGCGGGTTCGTTCTCCTTGCCACGGTGTGGCACCGGTGCCAACCATGGTGCGTCGGTTTCGGTGAGCAACTTCTCGGTTGGACAGTATTTCGCCGCGCGACGAATGTCCTCCGCCTTGTTGAACGTGACGATTCCCGAGAACGACAACCACGCACCACGTCGCACCGCCTCGCGCGCCTCGTGCTCGTCACCGGTGAAACAGTGGAACACCACGTTGCTCGGCATGCCTTCGGCGTCCAGGACGTCGAACGTGTCGGTCCATGCGTTGCGCGTGTGGATTACGAGCGTCAAATCGAACGCCTTGGCGAGTGCGATTTGCTCGGCGAATGCGGTGCGCTGGACGTCCCGCTCGGAGTGGTCGTAATAGAAATCGAGTCCGCATTCACCGATGGCCACGATCTTCTTTTCGTCCAACTGGTCGTCGTTCATGCCGGTGACGAATGGGGAGATGGTGTGAACCCCCAGTTTCGCGTCGTGGGGATGCAAGCCGACGGTCGCCCAGACCTTGGGGTGACGTGCCGCGATGTCCAACGCTTGTTGGGTGGTGGTGGCGTCCGTGCCGATGACGATCACCTTCTCCACGTCGTGGGCATGGGCGTTGGCAATCGAAACGTCGGTGCCACCCGGCGTTCGCTCGTCGTACACGTGACAATGCGTGTCGATCCACTGCATCTCGTTCACGCCTTCTTGCGCGGAAAGAGGGGTTCACCCTTCTCCACGACGAGCCCACCCGGGTACTTACCCCACGACGTGTCGACACCGATTCGGCAGTCCTCGATCCGACCAGGAAGTCCGATGCGACGCCAGATTTCCTGTGTGGCGGTCGGCAATGCGGGATTCGCGAGTATCACCACGATGCGAAGCGCCTCGAGCGCATCGCCCATCACGGCGTCGACGTCACTACCGGGCTCCATCTTCCAAGGCTCGTGTTGTTCGAGATGCGCGTTGGTTGCACGAATGAGTCCCCACGTGGCCTCGAGGGCGCGACTCGGTTGTGCTCCACGCCAAGCCGCGTCGGTCTCGCGTACCGTGTCGGCCGCAAATGGTGCGAGCGGAGAGTCGGGTCGTGGCGCAGGACCCCGCCCACCACACTTCTTTTCGACCACGGTGGCGACGCGAGCCGCGAGATTACCGAGGTTGTTCGCGAGATCAGAGTTGTAACGCGACACGAGCCCCTCGTAGGTGAAATCCCCATCGTTGCCGTAGATGGTGTCGGCCAGCACGTAGTAACGAAAGCCGTCGACACCGAACTCGTCGATGAGATCGAGCGGGCTCACCACGTTGCCGGTGGTCTTCGACATCTTCTCTCCGCCGACCATGAGAAAGCCGCCAACCGCCCAACCCTTCGGCAGTTCAATGCCCGCCGACATGAGCATCGCCGGCCAATAGATGCAGTGGAATCGAATGATGTCCTTGCCGATGAAATGCCAATCAACCGGCCAACGATTGGCGAAACGTGCGTCGTCGCTGCCGTAACCGTGGGCGGTGATGTAATTGGAGAGCGCGTCGAACCAGACGTAGGCGACGTGTCTCTCATCCCACGGGAGTGGGATGCCCCACGTGAGCGTCTTGCGACTGATGGAGAAGTCGTTGAGTCCACCCTTGATGAACCCGATCACCTCGTTGCGTCGGAATCCCGGGACGATGGCGTCGGGGTGGCATTCGTACCAGTCGAGCAATCTCTGTTCGAATCGCGAGAGACGGAAGAAGTAGTTCTCCTCCTCGACGTACACCGCCTTGGTGGTGGAATGAATGGGACAGTTGCCACCTACCAGTTCGTCCTCGACGTAGTACGCCTCGCATGCGACGCAGTAGTGGCCCCGGTACACGTCGAGTTCGATGTCGCCTGCCTCGTA
>SXPW01000168.1 GCA_005793785.1 Actinomycetota bacterium
GGTACTCGCTGTCCAGTTGCACGCCTCGGACTTCCATGCGGGTCAGCACGCCGGACAGGGGGCGTTCCATGTCGTCGTAGAGGGCGCGGCGGGTGTCGTCGAGCAGGAGGATGCTCGGTCGGTTCACGAGGGCGCGCGCTACCGCAACACGTTGCTGTTGACCGCCCGACATCTGTCGCGGCTTGCGGTCGGCGAGTTTGGACATCTGCACCATGTCGAGTGCCTCGGTAACGCGGGTGGCGATGTCCGACTTGTTGACGCCCTTCTGACGTAGTCCGTAGGCGACGTTCTCGGCGACCGTCATGTGCGGAAACAACGCGTAGTGCTGGAACACCGTGTTCACATCGCGCTTGTACGGCGGAACCCCCTGGACGTACTCACCGGAGATGCGGATGAAGCCCGCGTCGGGTTGTTCGAATCCGGCCAACATCCGCAAGGTCGTCGTCTTTCCGCAGCCGCTCGGACCGAGCAAGGAGAGGAATTCGCCGGCGTGAACTTCGAGACTGATCTTGTCGACGGCGGTGACCTCGCCGTAGCGCTTGGTGACGTCCACCAACTCAACGGAGCCGCGTTCTGTCACCACCGTGCTCTCAGCCCCCTACCTGCGCAACGCTAGTCATCAAATGTTGATGTTGGCCATCACGTGCTTGATGCGCGTGTAGTCGTCGAGTGCATAGGCGGAGAGGTCCTTGCCGTAGCCCGATTTCTTGTAGCCACCATGTGGCATTTCGGCGACCACCGGAATGTGGGTGTTGATCCACACGCAACCGAAGTCGAGCGATTTGGCCATGCGCATCGCCTTGCCGAAGTCGCGGGTCCACACCGACGATGCGAGACCGTATTCGACTCCGTTGGCCCAGGCCAGGGCCTCCGCTTCGTCGCTGAACTTCTGCACGGTGATGACGGGCCCGAAGATCTCCTGCTGAATCATGTCGTCCGTTTGCTTCAGGTCGGCGACGACGGTCGGCTCGAAGAAATAGCCGTCCTTGCCGATTTTGTTTCCACCGGCGACCACCCGCGCGTGTTTGGGTGCGCGTTCCACGAATCCACTCACGCGCGACAACTGATTGGCGTTGTTCAGCGCACCGTACAACACGTCATCCTTTGGTTGACCGGTCTTGGTGTTCTTGGCGGCTGCAGCGAGTGCCTCGACGAAGTCGCCATAGACCTTGGGTCCGGCGATGACGCGCGTTGCAGCGGTGCAGTCCTGTCCGGCGTTGAAATAGCCGGTCATCGAGATCTGGGCGGCGGCGGCTTCGAGGTCGGCGTCGTCGAACACGATAACCGGCGCCTTGCCTCCGAGTTCGAGGTGCACCCGTTTGAGTGACTTGGAGGCTGCTTCGGCAACTTCCATTCCCGCGCGCACCGAACCGGTGACCGACACCATCGCGGGCGTGTGGTGCGACACCATCGCGCGACCCGTGTCGCGATCGCCGCACACCACGTTGAAGACCCCGGCTGGCAGGAACTCCGACGCAATCTCGGCGAGCAGCACGGTGGTTGCCGGCGTGGTGTCGCTCGGCTTCAACACGACGCTGTTGCCCGCGGCAAGCGCTGGCGCGAACTTCCATACCGCCATCATCATCGGATAGTTCCACGGTGCAACCTGCGCGCACACTCCCACCGGCTCACGGCGAATCATCGAGGTGAAGCCCTTCATGTATTCACCTGCGCTCTTGCCCTCGAGCATTCGCGCAGCACCGGCGAAGAAACGAATCTGATCGACCATCGGCGGAATCTCCTCCGAGGTGGTGATGGCAACCGGCTTGCCGCAATTCTCCACCTCCATGGCGATGAACTCGTCCTTGCGCGCCTCGATGGCATCGGCGATGCGAAAGAGCGCGAGTGAGCGTTCCGACGGTGTGGATTCCTTCCACGTATCGAACGCCCGCTGGGCCACGTTCATTGCCGCGTCGATGTCGGCCTGACGCGAATTCGGCGAAGTGGCGTAGACCTTTCCGGTGGCAGGGTTGATGATGTCCAACGTGCCGCCGTCGGAGGCGTCGACGTGTTTGCCATCGATGAAGTTACGGAACTTTTGCATGTGGTTTTTCTACCACGATGCGCGGTTGTAGTAGACAAGGCGCGTGAAGGCTGCGCACTCCACGCTTGGCGTCCCCAAGGAAACCAAGACCCTGGAGGGTCGCGTCGCCCTCACTCCCGACGGTGTACGCGAGTTCGAGCGTGCCGGCGTGGAGGTGTTCATCGAAACCCAGGCAGGTGCCGCAGCCTCGATCAGCGATGCCGAGTACATCGCCGCGGGTGCCACCATCGTGCCGACCGCCGCCGACGCATGGGGTCAAAGCATGGTCGTGAAGGTGAAGGAACCGACGGAGAAGGAGTTCGCCTACTTACGGCGCGACCTCACGCTGTTCACCTATCTACATCTCGCGGCGTATCCGAAGGTCGCCGACGCGCTCTTGCAGGCTGGCACCACGGGGATTGCCTACGAGACGGTGCAACTGTCCGACGGATCACTCCCCTTACTCGCCCCGATGAGCGAAGTCGCCGGTCGGCTGGCCACGCAGGCGGGTGCCCATTACCTGCAACGACCGTACGGTGGTCGCGGCGTGCTGATGGGTGGTGCTCCCGGGGTTCGACCCGCGAAGGTGGTGGTGATCGGCGCGGGCAACGTCGGCTGGAATGCAGCGTGGATCGCCGCTGGAATGGAAGCCGAGGTGTTGCTGCTCGACAAGAATCTCGATCGACTCCGCTTCGTCGACCAGATCCACCGCGGACGCATCGTGACGATCGCATCCAACCGTGGCGCCATCGAGCGCAGTCTGCTGGAGGCCGACTTGGTGATCGGTGCAGTGCTCGTTGCCGGTGCCCGCGCGCCGGTGGTGGTGAGCGAGGCGATGGTCAAGTCCATGAAGCAGGGCTCGGTGATTGTCGACGTCGCAATCGATCAGGGCGGATGCGTGGAGACGATGCGCGAAACCACCCACACCGACCCGGTGTACGACCTCCACGGCGTGGTGCACTACGCCGTCGGCAACATGCCGGGCGCAGTTCCTCACACCAGCACCTACGCACTCACCAACGCCACGTTGCCCTACCAGTTGAACGTCGCCATCCAGGGTGCGCGCGGTGCAGCAACCCACGATCACGCGATCGCCCTCGGCGTGAACACCGTCGGTGGAGCGCTCACCAATCAGCCGAGCGCGGAAGCGCTCGGCAAGCAATTCGTCGACCCACTCGTCGCACTGGCATAGATCACATGGCCACGGCGCCGACGAATCTGCTCCAATCCGCCGACTCGACGTTGCGCGTGACAAACTGACGGCATGACGAAACTCGGCTACACCACCGGATACTGGGGCTCGGGTCCGCCCGCGGGAGTGTTGGAAGCGGTGAAGGAGGCCGACAAAC
>SXPW01000169.1 GCA_005793785.1 Actinomycetota bacterium
GAGAATCGATTTCGGTTTCGACGACTTCCCCGATGGGTATCAGCTCGACACCCTTGCCACCGCAGCGGCCCTCGGTATCGCGGCACGAAACGATACGGGCACCATCTTCGGTCGGGCAATCGCCCGGTTGCAGATGTTCGGAATTGCACACTCCACGCGGGCCGGACTCGCGGTGCGACGATTCGTTCCACCGCTTTCCCAGCGGCATCTGCAGCGGCTGCCCGATCACCTTCGGATGGCCCACGCGCAGCGGCTACGCGGAGGCCGCACCGACGCCTAGCGGCGGAAGTTCTCGGCGAGATTCACCAGCAGTCGCGTGCCATAGGCGGTCGCACCACGTTGCAACCAGCCCGCGTCGTTGTCCGCCCACATCGGTCCGGCGATGTCCAAGTGGGCCCACGGGGTTCCGCCGGTGAATTCATCCAGGAAGAGCGCTGCCGTGATCGCACCCGCCTCTCCTCCGCCGACGTTCTTCATGTCGGCGATGTACGAGTCCAGCATGCGTCGATACGAGCGTTCGAGGGGAAGTTGCCAAGCATCTTCGTCGACGGCTTTGCTCGCCGTCAACACCTGATCAATGAACTTCGAATCGTTGCCCATGACTCCGCACATCTTGGGACCGAGTGCCGCGGCACACGCTCCGGTGAGTGTCGCGATGTCCACGATTGCATCGGGCTCGTCCTCGGCTGCCAACGAGAGACCATCGGCGAGGATCAAGCGGCCTTCCGCATCGGTGTTGTGAATCTCGACCGTCTTCTTGTTGCGCATCGTGAGCACGTCGCCCATCGCCATCGCACTGCCCGAGGGAAGGTTGTCGGTGCACATCAGATAGGCGGTGACCTGGTTCTTGCAACCCAACGACTTCAGCGTGCTCATCGCTGCGAGGACGGCGGCGGCGCCGCTCATGTCCGCCTTCATCATCGCATGGCTTGGATTGCTCGGCTTCAGGCTGATTCCGCCCGAGTCGTACATGACGCCCTTGCCCACCATGATCAGATGCGGTGCGGCGGACTTCTTCGTCTTGCCACTCGTCTTACCCTTGCCCGCAGACTTGCTCGGACGATAGGTCAACTTCACCATCCGCGGTGGGTTGACGCTCCCCCGGTTCACTCCGACGATGCCGCCACATCCCATGGCAATCAACTTGTCCTTGTCGTACACGTCCACACGGAGTCCCGTCGACGACGCCACTTGTTGGGCGCGATCGGCGAACATCTTCGCGGTGAGGTGCGCCGGCGGCATGTTCGCAAAGTCGCGGGCCATGCACACTGCCTCGCCCACGATCGTGCCGCGGCGCGAGCCGTTAGCGGCTGAGCCGAGCGACTTCGACTCCACCACCAGCACCACCGACTTCAACTTGGAGGCGAATGCCTTGTCCGATTTGAGCGCTGCATAACGGTGGCTGGCCAGCATCAGGCCTTCGGTGACGGCTTGCGCTACCTCGGCTCGATTGTCGCGACCAATCGAAGCCAACGTCGTGGAGAGCGAGGCATGCTTGCTCGCCGTGCGCGCCAAAGCAGCAGCTGCATTGCGCAGATCGTGGGCGGTGGCGGAGTTTCCTTCCCCGACTCCAACGGCGATCAGTGTGGTCTTTCCGCTCGAGGGAACGACGAGGGTCTGACCCACCTTGCCGTCGAATCCAGCCGCCGCCAATTGGGCTCGCGACACGCCGAGATCCGCCGGCACCGACTTGTCGGATGTCACCGGAATTCCCACCGCTTCGGTTGTCGGGGTGTCGCGGGCAACGGTGACGATCAGTTGGGAATGTTTCATCTGCGCAAGGCTAGTTCGCTCACCCCGCGATATCTGAAGAGTACAGAGGGGAACCGCGTCGTACCGTCAGTCGGTGACACTACGCACGGGAAGGGACTCACCCTCCTGCCAACGAGCCAGCGTCCAGAGCAGATCGCTCAGTCGATTGAGATAGGGACCCGCTTGGGATGGCGGCGGCGCCGCCGAGAGCGCGTGTCGTTCGGCGCGGCGGGCGACGGTTCGTGCGACGTCCAACAGTGCGGCGATCTTGTTCTGACCCGGCACCACGAATTCCGAAGGAGGAGTGAATTTCTCGTCCAGCGCATCGATCATGTGTTCCAACTTCACGACCATCTCCGCGGTCACTCGCGACTTGCCGTCGGAAAGTTTGTGTCGGTTCTCGGGCAACGTGGCGAGTTCGGCCATCAGCACCCACAAGTCACGCATGATGTGCACGAGGGCGTCGTTGAGTTCGTTCTCCCGCCCCAGTTCGGCGCGCACGAGCCCGAGCACGGCCTGGGCTTCATCGACGGCGCCGTACGCACGTGGCAACGCCGAGTCCTTCTTGACTCTTCCGCCGTAGAACAATCCGGTCGTGCCGTCGTCCCCGCCGCGGGTGTACACCTTCTCCCTCGTCATGGATGAGTCACGCTACTTGTCTTAGCCTTGCAGTGACGATGCAAGCCAACCGAAAACCGGGCTATCTCGCGACCGTCGAGGAGCGAGTCGTGGTGTTCGACGGCGCATTCGGCACCTACATTCAAGACCGGAATCTCACGGCCGACGACTTCGGCGGCCAGCATCTCGAGGGCTGCAATGAACTTCTCGCAGTCACGCGTCCCGACGTAATTGCGACGATGCACGAGGACTTCCTCAAGGTCGGCGTCGACGCGATCGAGACGGCGACCTTCGGTTCGTTCTCCACCGTCCTCAACGAGTACGGCATCGCCGACCGCGCCCACGAGGTGACGCTGGCTGCAGCGCGAATCGCCCGCGAGGTCGCCAACTCGTTCGAAGCCGACGGCCGTCCTCGCTTCGTGGCCGGCAGCGTCGGACCAGGCACCAAGTTGCCGAGCCTCGGCCATATCTCGTTCGTCGAGTTACGGAACACGTACGAGGAACATGCTCGCGCCCTCATCGAGGGTGGCGTCGACCTGCTCCTCATCGAGACGTGCATGGACCTGCTGCAAATCAAGTCGGCGATGCAGGGCGGACGCCGTGCGATGGCGGCACTCGGAAGATCGGTTCCCATCCAAGTGCAGGTGACGATGGAAACGACCGGACGCATGCTCGTTGGTACCGAGATCGGAGCCGCTCTCACGGCACTCCTGGCGATGAAACCGGACGTCATCGGGATCAATTGCGCCACGGGTCCAGCAGAGATGCAGGAACACCTGCGACACCTCTCGCGGAATTGTCCGGTTCCAATCAGCGTGTTGCCGAATGCCGGACTGCCGAGCGTGGTCGACGGCAGAACCCACTACGACTTGTCACCGAGCCAACTCGCCGAGTTCCATCGTCATCACGTGAGCGACCTCGGTATCCGGGTGGTGGGCGGCTGCTGCGGAACCACACCCGAACACCTTCGCCAGGTTGTCGACGCCGTGCGCAACATCACGCCGGCTCGCCGTGAACCCCGCCACGAACCCAGCGTCACCTCGTTGTATTCACCCGTGACGCTCAAGCAGGACAACAGCGTGCTGTACATCGGCGAACGGACCAACGCCAACGGTTCGCGCGCATTCCGCGATGCGATGCTCGCCGCCGACTGGGACACCTGCACGAAGATGGCGAACGAGCAGATCCGCGAGGGCGCTCACGTGCTCGACGTGTGCGTCGATTACGTCGGCCGTGACGGTACCGCCGACATGGCAGAAATCGCCGGCCGTTTCGCGAGTCAGGCCAGCGTCCCGCTCGTCATCGACTCCACCGAACCACAGGTGATGGAGGCCGCATTGCAGTTGGCGGGCGGTCGATGCATTCTGAACAGTGCGAACCTCGAGGACGGCGAACAACCGGGACGTCGCATGGACCGCATCTTCTCGTTGGCGCGCGATTACGGGGCTGCGGTCATCTGCCTGTTGATCGACGAGCGCGGACAGGCCCGTGACGTCGAGTGGAAGATGCAAGTCGCCCATCGACTCCACGCAATTGCCACCGAGCGCTACGGGCTGTCGGCCACCGACCTCATCTTCGATCCACTCACGTTCCCGCTCACCACCGGTGATGCCGCATTGCGTCGCGACGGCCTCGAGAGCATCGAGGCGATCGGACGTATCAAGAAAGAAATCCCCGGCGCCCTCACCGTGATGGGACTCTCCAACGTGAGTTTCGGTATCAATCCGGCAGCGCGACAGGTGTTGAACAGCGTGTTCCTCGACGAGTGCGTGAAGGCCGGACTCGACGCCGCCATCGTGCACGCGAGCAAGATCCTGCCACTGGCCCGCATCAAGCCCGAACACGTCACCTTGTGCCGAGACATCGTGTTCGACAAGACCACCGACGACTACAACCCACTGCAACTCCTCCTCACCGCGTTCGAGGGTGTGAAGTCGGCCAAGCAGGAAAAACCGGATCGCAGCGGGTGGCCGGTGCGACGGCGTCTGCGACAACGGATCATCGACGGCGACCGTGACGGTCTCACGACGGAACTCGACGAGGCACTCGGCGAGGGCTTGAAGGCACTAGAGATCGTCAACGACGTTCTGCTCGACGGCATGCGCGAGGTGGGAGAACTCTTCGGATCGGGTCAGATGCAGTTGCCGTTCGTGCTGCAAAGCGCCGAAACGATGAAGA
>SXPW01000003.1 GCA_005793785.1 Actinomycetota bacterium
ATCGAACGCGGTTCGCAGTACCAGTACGCCCAATCGACTCGCGTATCGCGGGACACGGCTCAGGTCGGGGATCTCGTGTGGTATCCGGGGCACATCATGTTGTCGCTCGGAGTTCCCGATCTCATCGTGCACGCCCGATCCGGCGAGCGATCGGTGGAAGTGCATCGCATCGACTCGACGCGCATGTCGTGGATGCGTTGGGTGAGCCCCCTCGAGTAATCACGCTCTCGTAGAGGTCCCCAAAGTTGCAATCGCCGGGTTGCTAGTGGATTGCTCCGGTGGTCGTTGAGAGCGATTGAGCGGCTCGACCAGTGCGGCGGGCGATGATTTCCCCACAAATGGAGATCGCGGTCTCTTCGGGTGTACGCGCACCGATGTCGAGGCCGATCGGTGACATCACCCGCACCAAATCCTCGGATGTGAGGCCAACCTCGGCGAGGCGCTCCAGACGTTTGGTGTGCGTCTTGCGGCTACCCATGACTCCGATGTATCCCGCGTTGGTGCGCAGGGCGCCCTGAATCGCGGGTACGTCGAACTTGGGATCGTGCGTAAGGATGCAGACGGCATCCCGCGGTCCGAGGTGTGCACCGTGCTTGGCGAATACCTCTTCGGGCCACGCGACGAGGATTTCGTCGGCCATTGGAAATCGACGTGTCGTAGCGAAGACCTGCCGCGCATCGCACACGGTGACCCGATATCCAAGGAGCTTGGCCGCCCGCGCGAGAGCGCTGGTGAAGTCGACTGCGCCGAAGATCACCATGTGGGGTGGTGGTGCGAACGATTCGATGAACACCCTCACGGTCGGCGAGTCGGCAAGATCCTCCGGAGTGGTTTGACCACGAGGTCCGTAATGACGCGTGCTCGTGCGTCCTGCTTCGAGCTCTCCGAGGGTGTCGCGCGCAGCCACTCGGGTGAGTTCGTCATCCCCCAAACCGCCGAGTACGGGTTCGGTCGGGGACACCAAGAGGGCGGCACCTGCGTGGGGTCCGTCGATCACCACGGCGAGCGCGGTTGGTGTGTGGGCGCGGAGTCGCCGGGCCAATTCCTCGTAGAGCGAGGTCATCGGGGTGCCACCGATGTATCGATGGTGATCACCAAGAGAGCTCCTGCAAGAAGAGGTGTATCGTGCCGCCGCACGTGAGTCCAACGGCGAACGCCTCATCGTCGGAATAGCCGAAGGTCACCACCTTGGCGCTGGAACGATCGCGCAGCATCTCGAGCGCTTCGGCCACCACTGCACCCTCCACACACCCGCCACTCACCGAGCCGACGACCTCGCCGTCCTCGTTCACTGCCATCGCGGCACCTGCATCGCGCGGGCCGGAGCCCTCGATTCCTACGACGCGACCCACCACGCAACGTTTTCCAGACGACCTCCAACGGTCGAGGTCATCGAGGAGTTCACGCACGCGAGCCCACCAACGCAGTCGCCGTCGGACGACCCGAGGTTCCGTTGTGGTCGTCATGGATGACCGCCGCCAAACGTTCGAGTGCCTCGAGTGAATGTCCCTCGACGAATGCATCCACGTGGGGTAGGGCAGCGGCCATGCCTCGGGCCAATGGTGCGTAGCCCGGAGTGACCTTGAGTGGATTCACCCACACCACCCGATGGGCCACCCGTCCGAGGCGCTGCATCTGTTCACCCAGCTCTTCGGGATTGCCGCGGTCCCACCCATCGGAAAGTACGACGACGATGGCTCCGCGCGCCAGTCCGCGTACACCCCATCGGTCATTGAACATCCGCAAACACTCGCCAATTCGCGTGCCGCCACTCCAGTCGGCAACCTGCCGCGATGCTCTGGCCAGTGCCTTGTCGGGGTCGCGATGCGACAACTCACGCGTCACCCGGGTAAGGCGGGTTCCAAGTGTGAATGCCTCCACTCGTTGCCGACCCACCATCGCAGCGTGCATGAATCGAAGAAAAGCCCGCGCATACGGCTCCATCGACCCGGACACATCGAGTAGCACCACCAGTCTTCGCAACCGTTCGCTCGGTGCCCGCCACTCACGTCGTACCGGCTCACCGAGGTGGGCGAACGACGATCGCACGGTGCGGCGAACGTCCACCTGTGCCCGTTGCGAACGGTGTGCGCGCAGCCGTAGCGACCTCCGCGGCGAACCGACGAATCTCAGACGCTGCATCAATCGCTGAGCCTCCGCCAACTCCTCGTCGGAGCAACGAGAAAAGTCCTTCGATCTCAGCGTCTCCACCGCGGAGAACCGAAGCGAGATCGAATTTTCGGAGGGTGCCGAACCGTCGTCGGCCGATGAGTCGGCGTCATCTACGGCGAGTGAGAGCGACTGCTCGGCGATGTCGTCGGGGTCCTCGCCGGCGGTGAGGCGGTCCCAGAACACCGCGAACGCGACGTTGAACGCCTCACGATCCTCCGGTCGACGCACCAAGGTGGTGCGCCCCGCCCAGTACACCCGATTGCGATCGGTGATGCCGACTGCATCCAGACACTGCACGAAGGTGACGACGGAGTCGATTGGAACGCGGAGTCCCGCGCCACGCAGGACGCGCCCGAAGGCGACGGCCATTCGTTCGGCGGTCATCCGTGGAGCGCACCGCGCTCGAATGCGTGCTTGATGAGATCGGCGAACCCATGCTCGGAAACCCGCTCGTGGTCTTCGCGATACTTGAGCACCGTCCCGAGCGTGGACCGCACGACTGCCTCGTCGAGTTGTGTCACCCCGAGTGTGCCGAGCGCCGTCGCCCAATCGATCGTCTCGGCAACACCGGGCGGTTTGTAGAGGTGCAGAGACCGCAGCCGCTCGACCGCGCCGGCCACTTGCCGCGCCAGTCGCTCGTGTACCTGCGGAACCCGCAGTCGGACGATTTCGACTTCCCGCTCGAAACCGGGATGTTCCACCCAGTGGTACAAACAGCGTCGCTTCAATGCGTCATGCACGTCCCGGGTCCGATTCGAGGTGAGCACCACGACGGGAATTTCCGTTGCTCGGTACGTGCCGACCTCGGGAACGGTCACCTGGAAGTCGGAGAGAACCTCGAGGAGATACGCCTCGAATTCGTCGTCGGCGCGGTCGATTTCGTCGATGAGGAGTACGGGTGCCGCGCCGTTGCGCGGCTCGATTGCCCGGAGCAGTGCCCGCCGAATGAGAAAACGCTCGTCGTACAGTTCGCTCTCCAGTTTCTCGGTGGCTTTGCCGGCCGCCTCGCCGCTGGCTTCCGCGGCTCGTAGGTGCAACAACTGACGCGAGTAATCCCAGTCGTACACCGCTTGACTTGCATCGATGCCCTCGTAGCACTGCAGGCGAATCAGTTCACTCCCACGCACGGTGGCGAGCACCTTGGCCAATTCGGTCTTGCCGACACCTGCTTCGCCTTCGAGGAGCAGCGGTCGCTTCAACGACAGCGCGAGGAACACCGCCGTCGCCAACCCTTCATCGGCGAGGTAACCCGCGGACTGCAATGCATCCTGAACGTGGCTCACCGAGGCGAGGGATGCGCGCGCTGCCATCCTTCACAGCCTACGAAGCAACGCACCGTAGGGGTGCATCGCGTGTCGCTTTTCGCGTGGAACTACTTCGACGCTTCTTCAAGTGCGCGACGCACCAGCACCTTTGCCAAGTGCGTCCGGTACTCGACGCTCGCATTGAGGTCGCTCTGTGGCTCTGCGTCGTCGGCTGCTCGGTTGGCGGCATCCGCGACAGAAGCACCACTCGACAGTGCCGCGCTGACTGCAGCGGCAAGCACCGGCGTGGAACCCATGTTCACCAGAGCCACACCGCTCGTTCCGTTGTTGCGCCAGGCTGCAACACCCACGATGGCCCAGTCCTGGGCGCGACGGTTGAATTTCTGAAAACTCCAGCCGGCGCCGTTCATCTTCGGCACCTTGATCTCCACGAGCATTTCGTCGGGGGCCAAGGCACTCTCGAGGAATCCTCTGTAGAAGTCCTTCGCGGCGATCTCCCGTTTCCCGTTCGGGCCCTGCACCACGTAGGTGGCGCCGAGAGCGAGTGTTGTGGCGGGAAGATCGCTCGCCGGGTCGGCGTGCGCGATGGAACCTCCGATGGTGCCACGGTGGCGCACCTGTGCGTCGCCCACGTGGCTCGCGGCATGGGCGAGGAGTGGCACGTGTTGTTTGAGGACCGGCGACTTCTCTACGTCCATGTGGCGAGTCAGTGCACCGATGGCGATGTGATTACCGGCGTCCTTCACGTACGACAGGTCCTTCACCCGTCCGATGTCGACGAGCACCGTCGGTTGCGCGAGCCGCAATTTCATGAGTGGAATCAGACTGTGACCACCGGCGAGGAATTTCGCCTCGTCACCGTGCTGTCCGATGAGCGCTATTGCCTCTTCTGCGGAACCTGCTCGCTTGTAGTCGAATGCTGCGGGAATCATTGCTTGCCTCCTTGAACGGACTGAAGTGCCTTCCACACGTTGTTCGGCGATGCCGGCATGTCGAGGGAAGTGATGCCGAGTCCTGATAGTGCATCGATGACCGCGTTCATCACGGCTGATGCCGCACCGATCGTGCCGGCCTCGCCGATGCCCTTCACGCCGAGTTGGTTGGTGGTGGACGGAGTGACGGTGAAGTCGGTGGTGATCGGCGGAACGTCGCAGGCAGCGGGCACGAGGTATTCGGCCAGATTCGAGGTTTTCAGGTTGCCGTCCTGGTCGTACACCGCTTCTTCGTAGAGTGCTTGCGCCATTCCTTGCACCACGCCGCCGTGGACCTGACCCTCGACGATGAGCGGGTTGATCTGGTTGCCGCAGTCGTCGACCGCCACGTACTTCAACACATCCACCTTCCCGGTTTCGGTGTCGACCTCCACCACGCAGATGTGCGTGCCGAACGGCCACGAGAAGTTCTTCGGATCGTGCGTGTATTGCGCTTCGAGGTTCGGCTCGACTCCATCGGGCAGGTTGTGAGCGGTGAACGCGGCGAATGCAATCGCCGCAATCGGTACCGCCTTGTCGGGTGAGCCCTTCACGCTGAAGACACCCTTGGCGAACTCGAGGTCTTCCGCGGCGCATTCAAGTTGGTGCGCGGCGATGAGACGCGCCTTGTCGATCACCTTGTCGCATGCACCGGCGATGGCGACACCACCCACCGCGAGCGAGCGTGAGCCGTAGGTGTCGAGACCGAGTGGTGCGATCGCCGTGTCGCTGTGCAGAACGTCGACGTCCTCCGGTGCAACCCCCAACTTTTCGGCGGCGATCATCGCCCAGGAAGTTTCGTGCCCTTGACCGTGTGGCGACGTACCGGTCACCACCTGCACCTTGGAGGTCGGTAGCACGCGTACCGTGGCCGACTCCCAGCCGCCCGCACCGTAGTTCAGTGACGCCAGCACGCGAGACGGTGCGAGCCCGCACATCTCGAAGTACGAGGTCATGCCGATTCCAAGCCGCTTGCGCGCACCCGGCACGTTCTGGGTTTTCTGCTTCTTGCGCAAACCCGTGTAGTCGGCGTGTTGCATCGCTTTTTCCGCCGCTGCAAGGTGGTCGCCCGAGTCGTAGTTCAGTCCGTGGAATGCCGTGTAGCCGACTGGGTTCCCGGCCGCGTCGTAGAACTGTTCCTTCTTGATGTAGTTGCGCTTGCGAAGTTCGTACGGGTCGATTCCCATCGTGCGGGCGAGTGCATCCATCGCCACCTCGATGGCGTAGGTGGCCTCCGGACGTCCGGCGCCTCGGTATGCGTCGGTCGGCGTCATCGTGGTGAACACCGAGGTGCACGAGAAGTCGTACGCCTGGGGCAGGTCGTACACGCCGCCGTAGAGGAAGGCGCCAAGGAGCGGCACTCCCGGGGTGACGAGTTGGAGGTAGGCACCCATGTCACCGATCAGGCGAACGCGTACCGCGGTGAGTTTGCCGTCCTTGTCGGCGGCCAACTCGATGTTCTGAATCTGGCCACGACCGTGGATGGTGGCTTGGGTGTTCTCCGAGCGTTCCTCCACCCAACGCACGGGTGCGCCGTGCTTGCGGGCGAGCGCGACGCACAACAACTCCTCGGCGTAAACGTCCAACTTCGAGCCGAAGCCGCCGCCCACCGATGGTGCCACCACGCGCATCTGATGTTCGGGAATACCCAGCGTGATCGCCGTCATCACCTTGAGGATGTGGGGTACCTGCGTGGCGGAGTACAACGTGACGTCGCCACCGAAAGGCTGCGGAACTGCCGCAACCGCGCGAGGTTCCATCGCCATCGGAATGAGACGTTGTTGTACATAACGCTCGCTCACGGTGAATGCCGCAGTCTTGAATGCCTTGTCGACGGCTCCCTCTGCGGATTCGACCTTCAAATTCCAGGTGTACGACTTGTTGGTGCCGATCGACTCGTGGATGATCGTCCTGTCGGTCAGTGCATCCTCCAGATCGATCACTGCCGCCAGAGGTTCGTAGACGACATCGATGGCGTCGAGTGCGTCGCGTGACGCCGCCTCGCTCGTGGCGAGAACCGCTGCGACGCCGTCACCCACGTAGCACGCCTTGTCGACGGCGAGGGGATAATGTGCCGGATTCTTCATGTCCGGTGTCACCGGCCATGCGCACGGCATCGGTGCGGCCCAGGTGGAGTGGAGATCCTTGCCGGTGTAGACGGCAACGACGCCGGGCATCGACGCCGCATCGGAAACATCGATGCTCTTGATTCGGGCATGTGCATAGGGCGAGCGCAACACGGCCAGGTGCAGTGCGCCGGGAATCACGAGGTCGTTGACGAACTTCGCCTCGCCGGTGAGCAAGGCCGGATCCTCGCGGCGCAACATGCGTTGGCCGATCACGTTGGTGGTGCGTTCCTGTGTGATGCTCATGTTGATCTCCTACTTCTTTGCCGCGGCGAGTACGGACTTCACGATGTTGTGATAACCCGTGCATCGACACAGGTTTCCTTCCAGACCGAGGCGGACTTCTTCGTCCGTGGGCTTGGGGTTCTCGTTCAGGAGACCGATTGCAGCCATCACCATTCCGGGTGTGCAGTAGCCGCATTGCAGACCATGGTTCTCCATGAACGCCTTTTGCATCGGGTGCATCTCGCCGTTCTTGGAGAGTCCTTCGATGGTGGTGACCGAACCGCCATCGGCTTGTGCGGCAAGGATGGTGCAACTCTTCACTGCCTCACCGTCGAGATGCACGGTGCAGGCGCCGCAACTCGAGGTGTCGCATCCGATGTTCGTGCCCGTCAAGTGGGCGTGCTCGCGGATGTAATGGACGAGGAGCGTTCGTGGCTCCACATCGTGCGATTGCACCGTTCCATTGATGGTGATGGACACCTTCATGTAGACCCTCCGTCGTGTGTGACGGGGTTCACCCCGGAACCCCTAGTGCGCAGTATTGCCCCGCGGCGGGCAGATTGGCAAATCCGGCGACTAGTTGGAGAGTTTCCGCAGGTTGCGGAGGGCAAACACGAGGCTGAGCGCGCACATGACCACGATGGCGACGACCCCACCCCAGACCGAGTTCCACGAGAGGTGATCGGCGTTCGCCTCGTTGACCAACCCGACTCTCGCCAACCGAAGGATGTTCGTTGCCGGGTTGACTCGCGCCACGGCGTGCAACCACCCGCTCATCACGTCGAGGGGCACTTGTGCCGACGAGAGGAACATCACGAGGAAGATCGACAATTGCATGATTGCCGCGCCGCGCATGTCCTTGAACTTGAACGCCAGTCCGAGCCCCCAGCCGGCTCCCATGGTCGCGATGCCGAGGGCGCTCACGTACAGACACAGCACACCGAGGACCCCACCGGTGAACCGCACGCCGAGGGCGATTCCGATCACGATCACCAGGGTGGTCATGAGTGCGATTCGAACGAGCGTCCCGACGAGTGGCCCGAGGATGAGGGAGATTCGCGACGTCGGAGCCATCCGCAGGCGATCGTAGAAACCCGTCTGAATGTCGCGAATCGTGGTGAAGCCGAGTCCGACGCCTCCGAAGGCCGAACCCATCATGATGCCGAGGGGCATGTACCAGTTGATGGAACGGTCGGTCGGAAAGTTGGGAATCTTGGTGACCGCGAAGAACGTGCCGGCAAAGACCACCATGTTGAAGATCGGCATGGCGAGCGCCGGGAAGAATGCCGACGGCAGTCGCTGAATGGTGCGGACGCTCCTTGTCGCCAGAATGCCAACGCTGCGGGTGGTGCTCATCGCGCCGCCAATCGTACGGAGAGTTGTCGCAACGCCAGCATCGTGGTGAGCACGGCGAGGGTCAAGGGTATGACGAGCGTCTGTGACATGGCGACCAACGAGATTCCATCCAGGGAGAGGGAACGCTGGCCCTCGACCATGTAGGAGATCGGGTTGAAATCCGCCACGCGTCGGTACGCGCCGCTCATGGTTTCACGCGGGAAGAACGCACTGGAGAGGAAGAGCAGGATGAACAGCACGGGGAAGGTTCCTTGCACGGCTTCGGCGGAGCCCGTCTTCAACGCAACCACCGACATGAGTGCTCCGACGGCGAACGCAATCACGAATCCGGCGACGACGATGGAGACGTAGCCGAGTACACCGGCTTCCACCGTGACGCCGAAGGGCAGCAGGGCGAGGAGGAAGACGAGCGCTTGCATTGCACCGAACACGGCGCTACCCGCCAGACGACCGAACAAAATCGAGGTGCGCGAGGTCGGCGCTGCCAAGAGTCGGTCGAAGAAGCCCTCCTCGATGTCGGTCGCCAATGCTGCGGCACCGGTGACGGACCCGAAGAGCACTCCTTGGATGACGGTTCCGGCGAGTGTGAATTGAAGGTACGAATCCACCTCCGGGAATCCCGGCAGGCTGATCGCGCGACTGAAGGACGACGAACCCAGCGCGGCGAAAAAGAGCGGGAAGATCAGTGAAGGACCGACGAGCGCCGGTTGGCGGAAGATCGCCAACGTCGAACGACGGGAGAGGGCGACGAACTGTCGCAGCACGTCAGCCGGCTTGCGGCGCATTGTCGGCTCCTTCGAGTCGATGCCCGGTTGCTTCGGCGAAGACATCGTCGAGGCTCGGTTGATTGAGCTCGAGGTGCTCCACGACGATCTTTGCTTCGTCGAGTGCCCTCACCACCTCGGCGACACGTTCGGCACCACCCTTCAATCCGACCCCGAGCGTGCCTTCTGCGGTTGGTCGCATGTCGCCGAATCGCGCCAACACCGCCTTTGCTGCATCGGAGTGTTGTCGCGAAACGTTGATGAGCAGGGTCGGGTCGCCGACGGTGCGTTTCAGGTCACTCGGCTTGCCTTCACGGACGATCCTGCCGTGATCGATGATGGCGATGCGGTCGGCGAGTTGATCGGCTTCCTCCAGGTACTGGGTAGTGAGCATCACGGTCGTGCCCTCGCGGTTGAGTCGGCGAACCTCCTCCCACAGCGTGAGTCGACTCATCGGGTCGAGACCCGTCGTCGGTTCGTCCAGGAACAGCACCACCGGCGCATGAATGAGCGAGAGCGCGAGGTCCAATCGTCGACGCATACCACCCGAGTAGGTGGAGACACGACGGTCGGCTGCCGCCGTGAGTCCAACCCGCTCGAGCAGGTCCTCGGCGCGTTGCTTCATCTTGTTCGAGGGAATTCCGTAGAGCACGGCCTGGAGTTCGAGGAGTTCGAAACCCGTCATGAGCGGATCAATCGCCGAATCTTGAAGGGCCACGCCGATGTTGCGACGGACTTCATCGGCTTGCTTCACCACGTCGAAACCCGCCACCCGTGCCGTGCCGCTCGTGGGCCGGAGCAATGTAGTGAGCATGCGCACCGCGGTGCTCTTGCCGGCACCGTTGGGGCCGAGGAATCCGAAGATTTCCCCCTGGTTGACGGTGAGGTTGATGCCGTCGACGGCCTTCACCTCTCCGAAGTGTCTGGCGAGTTGTTCGGCAATGATCGGGGCGCTATTCACCCCGTCAGTCTTGCCGATTGATGGCTCTCCAGACGCGTTCGGGCGTCGTCGGCATGTCGATGTGACGCACGCCCAGGTGGCTCACTGCATCGACCACCGCCGACTGCACCGCAGGCGTCGAACCGATGGTTCCCGACTCGCCAACGCCCTTTGCACCGAGCGGGTTGCGGGGCGTCGGAGTCTCCATGGAAACCAATTCGATCTGCGGAGCTTCCACCGCCGAAATGAAGGCGTATTCGGCGAGGTTGCCGGTCTTGGGATTGCCGTTCTCGTCGTAGACGAATTCCTCGAGCAATGCTTGGGCCGAGCCTTGCGCGATACCGCCGTGGATTTGGCCCTCGAGTAGCAGCGGGTTCAGCACCGTTCCCGCATCGTCACATGCGACCTGCTTCAGGTGGGTGACCTTGCCGGTTTCGGTGTCGACCTCGACCACTGCGACATGCGCCCCGAACGGGAACGTCGCACCACCGGAAGTGAATCGTTCGGCGATCGCGAGGCCGCCGTCGGCGGCGCGTCGGGCGGCGAGTTCGCCCCACGTGATGGCCATCGCCGGCGTACCCGTGACATGGAATGCGCCACGCGACTTGTCGAGCACGATGTCGGCTTCGGATGCTTCCAACGCCGATGCCGCGGTCGAACGCGCAAGTTCGACGAGCTTCTGTGCAGTCTGGTGCACCGCCGCGCCGCCGAGTTGCAACGAACGCGAGCCGTACGTGCCGAGGCCCTCGGGAATGATGTCGGTATCACCCCAGACGACCTCGATCTTGTCCATCGGAATTCCGGTGTGTTCCGAGGCGATCATGGACCATGCAGTGACGTGGCCTTGCCCGTGTGGGGAAGTTCCCGTGTAGACGATTGCTCGCCCGTCGGGGAGTACCTCGATTCGCGCGTCCTCGTGGTTGGTGCCGCCACTCGTGATTTCCACGTACACGCTCACACCGATGCCGAGCTGGATTCGGTCACCGCGTTTGCGTCGCACCGCCTGTTCGATGCGCAGCTTTGCGTAGTCGGAAGCAGCAAGGACCTTGTCGAGTGCGAGCTCGTAGTCGCCGACGTCGTACTCCTGGCCGATGGCCGTCGAGTGCGGTTGCATGAACTTCGGAATGAGGTTTCGGCGCCGAACTTCGGCGGCGTCCATGCCGATCTCTGCGGCGAACATGTCGATGGCTCGTTCGACTGCTGCGGTGGCTTCGGGACGTCCCGCGCCTCGGTACGCCACGATCGGTGTGGTGTTGGTGACCACCGACTTGGTGCGGCACTCGATCTTGGGAATCGCGTACACGCCGCTACTCATCGGTCGCGTACACGCCGGGGCGAGCACCGCGCCGACGTCGACGAACGCCCCCGAATCTTGGATGGCCTCCAGTCGGTAGGCGAGGACCTTGCCGTCCCGCGTGCCGCCGATGGTGACGTACTGCAGTTGTGCGCGACCGTGGCCGAGCGCGAGCATCGACTCGCTGCGTGTTTCACGCCAACGCAACGGACGTCCGACGGCCTGCGCAACTCGTCCGAGGACGATCTCTTCGGGATACGCGGAGATCTTGGCACCGAATCCACCGCCGACGTCGGGCGTCATCACGCGCACGTTGCTGGTGGCGTCGCTCTTGTTGATTTGATCCCGTACGCCTTGTGCGTGCTGGGTGGAGATCCACTGGTACAGCCGACCACCCACCCACGCCACCGCCGAGCCGCGAACCTCGAGCGGACATGGCGCAACACGTTGATTGACGAAGCGCCCTTTCACCACGACATCGCACTCGGCGAAGAAGTCGTCGCCGGTGACGTCGGGCATTCCCCACACGGTGGAGTCGACGGCAACGTTGCTTCCAGCGGCGGGATAGATGAGCGTCGATGAGTTCATCGCCTGCTCGAGGTCGACCAGGACTTCCAGCGGTTCGTAGTCGATGACGACGAGGTCGGCCGCATCCTCACCCTGGTTGGCCTGTTCGGTGACGATGACGGCAACCGGTTCACCCACGTAGCGCACGCGATCGCTCGCGAGCAGGGTTCGCGCCACGCCCGGGTTGTACGACGACGCTTCCGGAGCGAGATTCAACGAGGCAGCAGTGTGTACCGCAATGACACCGGGGGCTTCGAGAGCCGCGCTGATGTCGATGCCGTTGATGACGGCGTGTGCCAATTGGGATCGCACGAAGGTGACGTGCGCGGCACCCGTGAGATGGGGTTCGTTCTGCATGTCATCGACGTACACCCCGCCCGTGGTGAGGAACTTCGGGTCTTCCTTGCGCAACACGCGGTTGCCGAGAATGCTTCCAGCCATTCCGCAAAGTTAGTGCAGTGCGCACCGAAGAGACCCACCGTGCATGTCGCGAGGCGCCGAATGACTAGGCAGTACTCGTTGCGACGCGTCTACGGCAGGAGTGGATTGTACGTGTCGAGATTCCCGGCTTCGGCGCCGCTGAACTGCGTTTCACGCAAATTGACGATGTCGGCAACAAGGGTGTACGGCCAGCGTGCCGGCAGGGTGATTGGCGCCGTCGGCTGGGCAAGCAGGGGAATGCGTCGTTCGTTGGGAAGGAGGTACCCGAGTTGCGAGCGCACTGCCTGCCGCACGCCTTCGGGGGCGGTCAGGGCGTCCACCTCGTCCTGGAGTGCATCGTTGACCTCTTCGTACACGCCGTACTGCGCCGAACGCGAGTCCAGCAGATCGCGTTGGCTCACCCACGTGCGGATGGGCACCACGAAGAACGTGACGACGAGCGCGGCGACGCCGACGAGGACGAGTGGCATCGTGAACGGTCGAAGCCGATTCGCGACGACCAGCGGAAAGTTCACCCCTCCATTGTGACGGTCGCTTGGTGGATGTCGGTGGAGGCCCGAACCCTAGGGATTCAATGCCCGTCGACCGGGAAACGAGGCGCGCGAACCGAGGGCCTCCTCGATTCGCAAGAGTCGGTTGTACTTCGCCACGCGGTCGCTGCGGGCCGGTGCACCGGTCTTGATCTGACCGCAATTGGTGGCCACGGCTCGGTCGGCGCTGGTGGAGTCCTCGGTTTCGCCGCTGCGGTGGCTCATCACGCTGGTGTAACCGTGGGCGCGGGCGAGCGCGATGGTGGCGAGGGTTTCCGTCAACGTGCCGATTTGGTTCACCTTCACCAGCACGCTGTTGGCGACCTTCTCGTCGATGCCGCGCTGCAACCGCTCGGTGTTGGTGACGAAGAGATCGTCTCCCACCAACTGCACCTTCTTGCCGAGCGTGACCGTGAGCTCGGCCCATCCTTCCCAGTCGTTCTCGGCCATGCCGTCCTCGATCGAGATGATGGGGTAGCGGTCCATGAGCGCCGCCCACCACGCACACAGTTGCGTGGAGGTGAGCGTCTTTCCCTCGCCTTCCAGGTGGTAGGAACCGTTCTTGTACAACTCACTCATCGCTGGATCGAGTGCGATGGCGATGTCCTTGCCGGCAACGAAACCCGCACGCTCGACGGCTTGCAGGAGTACCACGATTGCCTCCTCGTTGCTGGAAAGGTCGGGTGCGAATCCACCTTCGTCGCCCACCGCGGTGCTGAGTCCCCGTTCCCGCAGCACGCTCTTCAACGAGTGGTAGGTCTCCACCCCCCAACGCAGTGCCTCGCCGTACGAACCTGCACCGATGGGCATGACCATGAATTCTTGGAGGTCGACGTTGTTGTCGGCGTGTGCTCCACCATTGAGGACGTTCATCATCGGCACGGGCAACACCGTGGCATCAGAGCCACCGACCGATGCATAGAGGGGTATCGCCGTGGCGTGGGCGTGGGCGTGTGCGAGTGCCAGGCTGGCTCCGAGTACGGCGTTGGCTCCGAGTCTCGCCTTGTTCGTCGTGCCGTCGAGCCCGATCATCGCTGCGTCGGCGCCGGATTGGTCCGCGGAATCTCGACCGACGAGTGCCCTGCGCAGTTCACCGTTCACATGGGCCACCGCCTTGGTGACGCCTTTTCCGGCGTAGCGCTTGCCGCCGTCGCGTAGCTCGACGGCTTCGTGTTCGCCGGTCGATGCGCCGGACGGAACGATCGCCGACCCGATGGCGCCGTTGTCGAGGTGTACGTCGACCTCGACGGTGGGATTGCCGCGCGAATCGAGCACCTCGCGACCCAGGACCTGGACGATCTTCATGACTCGCTCAGGTTAGTTGTTGTCCAGTTGACGTTTGGCCTCGTCCCACAGTTCGTCGAGTTGTGCGAGATCGCACGTCGTGAGATCCGTCCCTCTCATGGTTGCCAACAGCTGAACTCGTGAGAAACGTGCGACGAACTTGTCCGCTGCCTCGCGCAACGCCGTTTCCGCGTCGAGCCCGAGTTTGCGGGCAACGTTCACCACGCTGAAGAGCACGTCGCCCAACTCCATGCGGGTGGCGGCAGGATCTCCGCTCACCGCTGCACGATGGAGCTCGGCGAGTTCCTCCTCCAGTTTCCGCGTCGCACCCTCCACGTCGGGCCAATCGAATCCCACTTCGGCGGCTCGTTTCTGCAATTTTTGTGCGAGCGACAACGACGGAGCCGCGCGTGATACACCGGCAAAGAAGGTGTCCGACCCATCGGTGGATTCACCCTTTGCCTCCCGTTCCCTGCGCTTGATTTCGTCCCAGGTCGTCACGACGTCCCCGGCCGTTTCGGCGTTGGCCGACCCGAACACGTGCGGATGGCGTCGGACCAACTTGTCGTGCGTGCTGCGTGCAACATCGGCGAGGCTGAACCTGCCCTGCTGTTCGGCGATGGTGGTGTGGAACTCGATTTGGTACAACAGATCGCCGAGCTCCTCGATCAGTGCCTCGTCGGTTGACGGATCGTCGATGTCGAGTGCGTTCAATGCGTCGACGACTTCGTATGTCTCCTCGATGAGGTACCGAACGAGCGAGGCGTGGGTTTGCTCGCGGTCCCACGGACATTTCTCGCGAAGGGTACGAGCAAGAGCATGGAGTCGCGCCATTTCTCCGGCAATCGGTTCACCGAGACGGGGAACGTACAACGATGTGAGATGGTCGACGACGAGGCCGTGCGCGCGTTCGAGGCGGTCGAGTTCGGCCCATGTCGCACTCACGACCCGCTCATCGGGGAGCCCGAGGTGATGCAACACGACGACCGGCTCGTCGCCGCGGGCGGCGTCGAATGCGAGTTTGACGTCCGAGAGCACCCAATCGGCGTGACACTGCGCCACGAGGAATGGACCCGCGCTGTTCGTCGTCGCCTGCGCAAAGTGGTGTGCGTCGACGAGTTGCACACCTGCGTTCACCGGATCCAACCCGAGTCGAAGCCAAGCCAGGTCGAGAAAACTCACGGCAGGAAGGATCCGCACATCCAACCGTTCGTCGGCGACGAGCAATCGAACGCCGTCCTCCAATACTCCCGGCGATCCCGGCACTGCGTAGAGGACCGAACCTTCACGATGTGCAGCCTCCGCGACACGATGCGCAATGGCGGCATACACCGCGGCGAAAGTGTCGTGGCGTTCGTACTCGTCATCGAACGACACCGCGCCCGGAATCAATGATGCGCTGGGATGTCGGGTCGTTCGCACGAAACGAGTGGTCGCACCGGCGATTGCGTCGGTGGTCTCCTTCGTGACCAGACCGATCGAACCCGGACCGAGTCCGACGACGGTGACGATCGGACGATTCACGGACCGTTACGGGGCAACGACGCTGCCCGCCAGCGGGTCCCAACGGCCGTAGCGCGACGCCACGGTGATCGTTGCGTCGGCCAGCGTGCCAAGAAGCAGGAACTCGCCCGGAGTCTCGGCAAGATTCGCCGACACGCTCTCGGATACCGCGGTGAAGGGGCGAATGAAGATGACATGCCAACCGAACGAGGTTTTCACCGGCTTGGTCGGCACTCCGGTTCGGGCGGCGAGGGCACCAGCCACGAAATCTCGATCGAAGCCCGCCTGCCATTCGTTGATTCCGATGCAGTCACCGTTTTGACCGGTGAGGGCTCCGCCGGACTCCTTCGCGTTCGGTTCGGTCGAGTACTCACCCGCGATGGCGGCGAATTCGTCATCGGTCGGAGCATCACCCAGGGCCGCACGTGCGGCGGTTGCGGTCGCCTCGTCCTCCACCACCAAGTGACTCACGCACAGCATGCCCAGCGACTTCGGATTTTCGTTGTAGCGCTCGGCGATGTCCTGCGGGCTGGGTGACTTCACCCGTGCCAAGACGGCCATTGCGGCATTCAATCGCACGATGAGATCCCGCAACGTGTCGGGAACGCCTTCGACTCCCTGTTCATTGAGTTGATCGCGTACCGCTGCGAGATCGGCATCGGTCACGGTCTCACCGGCTTGGACGAGCACCTGGTTGGTTGCCTCGGCGCGAATGAGGGACGTCAACAGGCTGCGCACGGTCTCGGCATCGGCAACACCGTTGACGATTTGAGCCTCTCCGACGGCCGCGAAGTCGGTGACCGTCTGCTCGAGGTCGGCGGTTCGGATGCCCGCTCCGTTGATCGTGGCGGCGTCGTCGGTGGAGGCACAGGCCCCGAGTGCCATCGTGGCAACGACGATCGAAATCAGTCGGCGGGGCACCGCTTCACCCTAGTTGTCGGCGAAGACCAGTGGTACGACGCGCAGCAGGAAATCGACCGCACTCTCATCAGTCGGCACCGTCATCCGGAGCGTGAGCGCGTCGCGATCGTAACTACTCCTCGTTGCAACGCCGTCGAGACGACGCTCGTTTCCCTTGTCGAAGCGAACGGGGAACAAACGCACGTTGGCGTCCTGTACCACTACGCGCGTCAAACCGGCGCGGTGGCACGCGACGCGGAGATTCCCGATCCGAAGCAACGCCTCTGCTTGGGCGGGTAACGGCCCGAATCGATCGATCCACTCCTCCCGCAAGGCAACGAGGTCCGCATCGTCGGTGACGAATGCAAGTTTGCGATAGGCATCGAGCCGCAATTCCTCCGAATCCACGTAGTCGTGCGGCAGGAATGCATCGACCACCATGTCGATCTTCAGCTCGAGCGGAGTTGCGGGTGTCTCGCCCTTCATGTCCGCCACTGCTTCGCTCACCATCTGGCAGTAGAGGTCGTAACCGACGGCGGTGATTCGCCCACTCTGCTGTTCACCGAGCAGACTTCCCGCCCCGCGTAGTTCCAGATCGCGTCGGGCAATCTTGTATCCGCTGCCGAGGTCCGTGGCCTCGCCAATCGTCTTCAAGCGTTCGTATGCGATTTCCGTCAGCACCTGATCTCGCGGATGGAAGAGGAACGCGTACGCCTGTTGGCCTGCGCGTCCGACGCGACCGCGCAGTTGGTGTAACTGGCCGAGACCCAGGCGTTGAGCGTCTTCCACCACCAGGGTGTTGACCGCCGGCATGTCGATGCCGCTCTCGATGATGGTGGTGCACACGAGAACGTCGAACTTGCCGTTCCAAAAATCGATGACGGTTCGCTCGAGCAACGTCTCATCCATCTGACCGTGGGCGAAGGTGATTCGGGCTTCCGGAACGAGTCGGCGCAACTCCTCGGCGCGTTCTTCGATGGTTTCCACTCGGTTGTGCACCCAGAACACCTGGCCTTCGCGCAACAACTCACGACGTATCGCCTCGGCTGCGACTCGGTTGTCGTACGCGGTGACGTAGGTACGGATCGGTTGTCGGTCGGCGGGCGGGGTATTGAGTAGCGACATGTCGCGAATTCCAACCAGGCTCATCTCCAGGGTCCGTGGAATCGGGGTCGCCGAGAGCGTGAGGACGTCCACGTTGGTGCGCAACATCTTGATGGACTCCTTGTGTTGCACTCCGAATCGCTGTTCTTCATCCACCACCAGGAGCCCGAGGTTCTTGAAACGAATGTGCTCCTGCAACAACCGGTGGGTGCCGATGACGATGTCGACTTCACCAGTCGCCAAGCCTGCGACGATCCGTTTGGCCTTGGCGGGAGGGACGAACCGGGACAACATCTCGACTTTGATCGGGTAGGGCTTGAATCGTTCCGAAAACGTCCCCATGTGTTGTGATGCCAACAACGTCGTCGGGACGAGTACTGCAGCCTGCTTGCCGTCCTGAACGCACTTGAATGCCGCTCGAATCGCCACCTCCGTCTTTCCGAATCCCACGTCGCCGCACACCAAACGATCCATCGGACTTGCGCGTTCCATGTCGCTCTTCACGGCACCGATCGCCTCCAACTGGTCGGGTGTCTCCACGTAGGGGAAAGCGGCCTCCATCTCGGCCTGCCACGGAGTATCCGGCGCAAAGGCGTGTCCGGTGGTGTGCAATCGCCGCTGGTACAACACGACGAGCTCCTGGGCGATGACCCGCAGTTCGTTGCGGACGCGTTGCTTGGTGCGCGCGAAGTCGGCGCCACCCATGCGATTGAGGGGAGGAGCATCGCCACCCACGTATTGGCGAACGAAGTCGATCTGATCGCTGAGGACGAAGAGGTTGCCGTCCGCGTAGCGCAGTTGGAGGAAGTCGCGTTCGACTCCGTCGAGCTTGCGACGTGCCATCCCTTCGAACACTCCGATGCCGTGCACGTCGTGCACGATGTGGTCACCAGCCTTCAGATCCTCGAACATCGTCGAGGTGCCTCGTCGTCGTGCACGTCGACGGCGGGTTACGCGACGCCCGGTGATCTCGGCTTCGGTGGCCACCATGACGTGGGCGGTGGGCAGTACGAAACCGTCGTGCAGTGCCCCAATGACCACCGTGACGACATCGGGTGGGTCGTCGCCGTGGACGACGTCCCCGACCACGACAGGCACGCCATGGGACGACAGTTCGTGGCGTACGCGATTTGCCGACTCGACGCTGTCGTATGCCAAGACCACGCGGTAGTCGAGCTTCAATTGGTCACGCAGGCGCTCCGCCAGTCGTTCCGTCGTGGTTGCGGGCGAACCCCAGCGACCCGCCACCACGTTGACGGCTCCCTCGGTGGGATCGCCCAGTCCCGGCGACGCAATCGACAGCACCAGGGGAGTCGCGGTTCGCGACAGCATCGTGTCGACGTCGAGATGCAGTCGAGGCATGTCGGGACTCAGGGGGAAACTCCAGGTGGATGCGAGCGCTTCTGCGACCGCAAGTTCCTCTCGCGCCAGTTCGTTCGCTCGCGAGCGGAGGTACGCCGGATCGCACACCACGAGACCGGACCGCTCCGGCAATACATCGAGCAGTGTCGAGTCGTCGTCGACCAACCACGCCAACCAGTTCTCCATGCCGTCGAACTCGTCTCGCTGGGCGATACGTTCCCACTGTTCACGGCCCCACGGCTCGCTCGCGGCGAGTCGCTCGGCGCGTCGCACGATGTCGTCGTCGATGACCAATTCGCGGGCGGGATACAGCACGACCGCATTCAGTTCCTCGGTGCTTCGTTGGTCTGCAACGGAGAATCGGCTGATTCGTTCGATTTCGTCGCCCCACAACTCCAGCCGAATCGGAGCATCGTCGGTGGAATTGAACACGTCGAAAATTGCACCGCGGCGAGCGAATTCACCGCGGTGTTCTACGAGTTGTTCGCGTGCGTATCCCCAGTCGACGAGTGTTGCGGCGACCGAGTCGAGTTCGATCGTGTCCCCGCGTGCGATCACCAACGGTTGAAACGTGAGCGCCGTCGGACTGAGTCGTTGCAATAGCGCACGGATCGACGCAACGATGATGCCCGGCGAACCGTCGCTGGTTCCATCGACACCGCGGATTCGTGCCAGCAACCTCATTCGTTCGCCCATCGTCTCGATGCCCGGGCTCACCCGTTCGAACGGCAAGGTCTCCCACGCAGGAAGAAGCGACACATCGGAATCACTGAACATGCGCAGGTCGTCGTACAACACCTGTGCCTGCGACGTCGTCGGCGTCGCCACCACCAGCAGATCCTTGGGTCGAGTTCGTGCCAAGGCGGCCAACATGATCGGTCGGATCTGGTCGGCCCACGCGACGACCGCGCCGTTCGGTAATCCGATTCCCACGGAGCGACCGTGACTCGCGGCGATTTCGGCGAGCGCGTAGAGCGGCGACTGGTGCTTCACGACGTCTTGGGCCGACTATTCGGCGTTGGTCTGCTGCATCGCGGTGTCTGCACCGTGTTTCAGGATCAGTTCGACCGCATCGGATGCCCGCTGAACCGCAACATCGAGCAGATTCCGTTCGGCGGCGGGGATTCGACCCAGGACGTGGTCGCCGCCACGTTCCTTGCTCGGCGGTTTGCCGACACCGATTCGCACACGCACGAAGTCCTGGGACGACAGGTGTTGGGTGATGGAACGCAATCCGTTGTGTCCGGCAAGTCCACCCCCGACCTTGAC
>SXPW01000024.1 GCA_005793785.1 Actinomycetota bacterium
ATCTGCCGCCAACCCGGCGGATTCGGACGCTGGAACATCGCCAGATACCGTGAAAATGCTTGCGAATCCTGCTCGTTGTCAACTCCTTTGCCACCTCCGTGACCCCGCGGAACACCGTGCAGGTGCACCAGTACCTGGCCCGCCACCACGACGTCCAGGTCGTGGAAACGAGCGAACGCGGGCACGCCACGCGCTTTGCTGCCGACGCGGTGGTGCGCGGACTCGACGCAGTCATTGCGTTCGGCGGCGACGGCACGCTCAATGAAGTCGCCACCGGTCTCGCGGGTGGTTCGACTGCGCTCGGGGTGCTTCCTGGTGGGTCGACCAATGTCTTTGCGAGAGCCCTCGGCATGGCGAACGATCCGCTCACTGCCGTCACCCAGTTGGCGGCGGGACTCGATGGTGGGCTCATCGCTCCGATCGGACTCGGGGAGGCGAACGGTCGGTACTTCACGTTTCATGCCGGTGTCGGGTTCGATGCCGAGGTGGTTCGGCGCGTCGAGCGCACGTTCAGTTTCAAGCGACTCGTCGGTCAGCCGCTCTTTGCCTATTCGGCGTTGCGAACCTGGTTCGTGGATTACGACAGGAAGTTTCCGCACTTCACCGTGGAGATCGACGGGAGACGCATTCCCAATGGGTTCTTCACCGTCGTGCTGAACACCAATCCGTACACCTACGTCGGCAAACGTGCAATCGAACTGTCGAGGGCCGCATCACTGGAGAAACGGCTCGTTGCAATCACGTTCAGACGACTCACCACACCGCTGTTGCTCTCCACATTGTGGGATGCGATTCGCAACGGCGGCATCGCCGCGCGTCGTGGGATCGAGATCATCGAGGACGTCGAGCAGGTCGTGTTCGACTTTCCCGCACCGTTCGGATACCAACTCGACGGGGACTACATCGACGAAACGAGCACGCTGACGATTCGGCATCACGCCGAGGCACTGCGACTCGTCAAACCGATGTTGGTCGAGTACTGAGCGACACTCGGCGATTCAATTAGGACGGGCCAGTTAGGACGTCTCGCGAAGCACGGCTAGTGCCACATCGGGCACGTTCGTGCAGATGCCGTCGATTCCCCACGCGATGAGCTCACGCATTCGGACGGGATCGTCGCAGGTCCACGTGTTCACGCGCAGAGACTTTGCGTGGAACGCGTCGATCAATTCGCGTGTCACCCGCGATACCTCGGGGTGAACGGCAGCATGGCCGTGTGACGAGAGGTCGTTGGCCAACGCCTCGGCATCGTCGACACCGAGTGTGAGCCACGCCGTGGGAAGTTCCGGCCACTCGGCGACGGCGCGATCCACCGTCCTTCGTCGAAAACACGAAAGCAGATAGCGACTCGGGTCTCCGTGTTCGTCGACGCGACGCCGAAGTACACGGAGCACGGCCATGGTGCGATCGTCGTTGCCGTCGTAATCGGGCTCGGTCCGGTGGTTCTTCACCTCCACGTTCACCCACATGTCACCGCAGGCATCGAGCGCTTCGTCGAGGGTGGGAATCGTCTCCGGGAGCCGTGCCTTCGGTACGTGCGCGATGATGCGACCGTCGGCGAGAGTCGGATCATGGTGCACCACCAATTCGCCCGTGGCGCACTGACGAACGTCCAACTCCACCGCGTGCGAGCCGAGTCGCCGGGCCAGCGCGAACGCCTCGACGGTGTTGGCTGGCGCAGCGCGCGAGGCGCCACGGTGGGCCATGATTTGGGTGGCTGTGCGCATGTGTCTCGTTGCGAAAGGGTAGCCAATTTGCCCCTTGCGTTCTGGTCGTTCGGCACTTAGCCTGACGCCCGCATGTCCATCCTCGCTCAAAGCCTCGCCCTTGGTTCCGCTGACTACTCCTGGCGAGTGAACGCCAACTGCAGAGAGATCGATCCAGACATGTTCTTCCCCATCGGCAACACCGGCGAGGCATTGCGCATGTTGATGCGCGCTCGCGCGGTTTGCGCGGACTGCGGTGTGAAGCAGCAGTGTCTCGATTTCGCCATCGCCACCAACCAAGACTGTGGAGTCTGGGGCGGCACCAGCGAAGACGAGCGCCGCGATCTGCGACGTCGTGCTGCAGCGGCGCGACGCGCAAGCATCGCCTAGCCACCCACGACACCGCGAACCGCGGCGCAACGCATCGGCGGCGAGGTGCTTGACCACACCCGTTGATTCCCACACGGGATTAGCGTGGAGCGACGGTGCGACTGAAATCACTTGCGGCGCTGCTCTTCGTCTTCTTGGTCATTCCGGGTTCCGGTCAACTCGCGTGGGACGGCTTGCCGCTCAGTACACGCATCGAATTTGCAACGCTCGTGCTGTTCATCATCGCGGTACTCGACAAGAACATTCGTGGAACGATTAGAGGCTGGCTCGGCGACAAGTCATGGCGATCCGCGGTCAAGCCGATGCTCGTCGTATTGAGCCTGTTCAAACTCCTCACGTTCACCTGGTATCCGTTCAGTGACGGCTACGACGCCTGCTACCGCAGTCTCTATTCCCCACTGGAAAACCCGGGGGCCTGCGAGAAGTCGTACGAGGGTCCCTTCCTTCGTCGTAGCGACCTCGGACTGTCGAACACCTCGCGCACCGATCGAACCGTCGATTTCGGAGTACAGATGCACGACTGGAGCCTCCCCTTCATGAACGAGTATCCGCGCCTCGGCGCGCTCTGGCTCACGCGTTTTCCATTCACCGCCACGTATGGTGCGGTAGTTTCGAGCAACACCGAGACTGACCAATTCCTCCCCATCTTTTCGAACGGCGAAGTTGCTGCGTCGCTCGGCGACGAAGAAATCGACAACTCGCCCGTGCCACTACCCGACCAGTACCAATTCACCAGATTGCAATTCCTCCCGATTCCCAAGGCACCGGCGGAGCTGCTGGTGAAGTACAAGTTCACCGATGATGACGCCACA
>SXPW01000170.1 GCA_005793785.1 Actinomycetota bacterium
GACTATTCGACGCGATTACTCGACATGGTCGCCTTGATTGAAGTCGTCGATGTGGTCACCCTGGGGCAACGAATCGGTGTCGGTGCTTGCTGTCGCGCGACCATCCGCTCCCGAACTCGACGGTCGCTCGATTGGTTTGGTCTGGCTGGAGAACGCGCGGCGCAACAGGCGACCCGTGGCGTTGAGTGCCCCACCGACGTCGCTCGTGCGATCGAACTTCGGCGCGTACCGGGGCTCCGGCACGGACTCCTCGATGTCGACCGACGGGGCTGGAACTTCGTTCTTGAACGGCACCAGTTGCGGGGAGTTGATCGGCAGCGTCGGATCGAAGAGTCCGGGTCCGTCCATTCGTTTGACGGGCGACGACGCGTCGCGGGACGTGCGCCGAGGCATCGCGATGGTTCGGTTGGAATTCTTGCGAGGCGACTTCGCGGCAGGCTTGACGGCACCGACTGGCTTCGGTGTGGTCTTCGTCGCTGTTGCCGATCTGGCGACGAAAAGTCGCGGTGAGCGTTCACGCCGATCGTCGAAGGTCCAGCCCCGCGGCAAGGTGAGGCGTGCCGCGTGGTCGTCGCACAGCCGATTGAGATGGCGGGGCTGATCCTCGTCGTACACCTCGAGCCACACCACGCAGGCCACGCGATCGATCCCGAACGCCACCTCGGCAGGGGTGTTGCAACCGAGCTTTTCGCAACTGCGACTCATTGGAGTCCAGAGTAGAGAATGACCACGGGAATGGTGGCGAATGGTGGGCGATGCGGGCCTCGATCCCACGACTTCTACGATGTGAACGTAGCGCTCTTCCGACTGAGCTAATCGCCCTTGGTGTCCCCCGAGGCTAGCGGCTCGAGGCAGACGGTGCCCATCCCTTGACGGTCGCGGGCTTGCGTCGTATCGCTGTCGCATGGTGAGTCGAACGGCACGAGTTCGCGAACCACTGCTTGATGCGGACCATTGCACGGCACTTCGTACGCCGAGCCGATGCCGTCGAAGTCCACGCACGAACCAGCGGTGATGAGTCCGTCAATCCCCCGTTCGGGCATCGGGTCGCCCACGATGTGCAGGACGATGAGAATCGCCGCACCGATGCCGATGATCGTGAGCACGAATCGCCACGGAAATCGCGCCGGCGGATAAACGCGGTCTGGATCGATACGCCCTTGATTGATTCGGTCCGGACTCGGTCGGTCCGACGTAATGTCATGCGCCACCGTTCGCGACAGCACCTGCTGGTCGTACGCCGCGCGTCGTTGCGGCGATGACAGCACGCTCCACGCTTCGGCGATGCGCGTCACCTGGGTGGCCGACGACGTCGATGCAGCCGAACCCGGCGTGGCATTCGGACCCCCACCCGCACGCGAATCGGGATGTGCGTCGCGCATTCGTTCGCGATAGGCACGACGGATTTCGTCGATTCCCGCGGTTCGCGAGACGCCGAGTACGGCGTAGTGGTCGGTCATGTCAGTAACCGAGCGACACGTCCACCACACCGACGAGCGGTTGGCCGGCGGCGAACAGCCGACAATTGGTGGTGATTCGTTCGGACAATAGCGGCACCGCCATGGCGCGGGTGTTGCCGATGTGCGGTGTGACGAGGCAGTTGTCGAGGGTCCATAGTGGATGCCCCTTCGGGAGCGGTTCGGGGTCGGTGACGTCCAGCGTTGCACCACCGATACGTCGCTCACGCAACGCTGCGACCAGATCATCGGTGACGATCAACCTCCCTCGACCCACGTTCACCAACCACGCATCGGACCTCATCAATTGCAGTTCCGTTGCAGCGATGAGACCCTCGGTCTCGGGCGTCAGCGCGCACGCCAGCACCACGGCATCAGCCGTCGGCAGCACGGCATGCAACTCGCCCTGTCCGACCACGCGTCGTACACCATCGATGGGCTCGGCGTGGCGTCGCACCACGGTGATGTGGGTATTGAATCCCTGCAACATTCGCACGAGCGACGTCGTGATCCCGCCACCCCCGACGATCACGATGTTGCCGCCGAGTAGGTACCGACCGTGGTCGACGGTCCACTCGTTCACCCGCGAATATCCGATGACGTGACGCAATCCTCCGAGGAGGAACGCCATGCACAGTTCGGCGACGGGTTCCGAATACACGCCCTTGCCACTCGTCCATACACGACGATCATCGAGGTGCGGCACGAAGTTCTCGATTCCGGCGAAAGGAAGTTGCACCCAACTGAAGTGTCGGTGGACGCGCACCACTTCGCCGAGTTCGTCGGCACCGCGGGGGTCTCCCCACACGAGACCTTCCGCCTGGTCGTAGTCGACGATGGTGCAATCTCCCGCCCGCACGGCGTCACGAATCCACTCCGGCGTCTTGGTCGGTCCCACCGCGACGCGCTTCATTGCGCGTTCCATTCGATTCGCGCCATCAATTGCCGGTGAGGGTGGCCGCGATGTTGCCGGCCGATGCCCCACCGCGACGCAGGATCACCACGAGGAACCACAGCGACGCCATGGTGACGACGAACAGACTGATTGCACCCACTCCCCAGAACGGTTTGATGGTGCTGCGGGTTGCGCCCAGCAACGCAACGGGGAACGTCGTCGATCCGGCCTCGCTGATCAATGTCGAGATAACCGCATTGTCCAGACACAGAGCAAACGACAGCAATCCACCGGCAATCATCGCCGAAGCAATCAACGGCAAGGTGATCTGACGAAATGCGCGACCCGGAGGTGCGCCGAGATCGGCGGCGGCTTGTTCGAGCGATTCGTCCAAGCCCGCGAGGCGAGCGCGCACGATGAGCGTCACCACCGCCGAGGCGTACAACGATTGACCGACCCACAATTTGTTGATTCCACCATTGAAAGGTCCCCATCCTTCGGAGAAGACGTAGCCGACGATCGGCACGTTCTGGATCCGCGGGAACCATGTGGCCAGGGCGATGGCATCCATGATTTCAGGTGTCACCAGGATGAGGAATACCAGCACCATGAACGCACTCGACCATCTCCCCGGTCTTCGCGCCAAGGCAACTCCGGCGGTGCCACCCAGGATGACCGCGATGATCGTCGCGCCGAACGCCGCGATGAACGAGTTGCGAATCGAGTCGCCGATGCCCGCAAAGTCGAAGAGGTTGGCGTACCAATCGGTGAGCACACCGTTGACCACGAGCGCGAGCACGAAACCGCTCGGCACCAGCCACGCCGTGTAACCACCACCGAATTGATCGCGTCGCTTCACCACCCGTCGGGCAACGACTCCAACGATCGTCAACACAACGAAGAGCAACACCGTTTGTAGAAAGACCGCGCCGTCGAACAACTCGCCCCACCACTTGGTGCTGACGGCGTTCGACCAGATCGTGAACGAATTGCCCCTGTTGAACGAGTGGAGGAACACCAATCCCACGGGAATGAAGAGGAAGACCAACACGAGCGTGGTCCACACACCGAGTAGGCGGTGCAACAGCCCGTCGGCGACGCCCCATTTCCGCGATGGTTGCCCATTCTTGGCGCGGGGACGCTCGGCGCGTACTCGCCGCCACCGTTGAATCGCGGGTTCGAACGTCGCAAACAGCCATGGTGCGATCCATACGACCGCAGCCCCGATGATCAGGACGAGCAACACGGCCCCGATCATGAGCACGGCCATCGCCGATCCAAGCGGCCAGTTTTGGGCACTGCTGAACTGCGATGCGATCATCGCGCCGATCATGTTGCCCTTTGCGCCACCGAGCACCGTTGCGGTGACGTAGTCGCCGCACATCGGAATGAAGGTCAGCAGCACGCCCGCCGCGATGCCCGGACCGGCGAGCGGCAGCGTGACGCTGAAGAATGTCGCCGCACGTCCGGCTCCGAGGTCCTTGCTCGCCTCCCGCAATCGCACGTCGATGCGATCGAACGCCACGTACAAGGGCAGGATCATGAATCCGAGATAGTTGTAGACGATCGCCAACTGGACCGCGAGCGACGTTTCGAGAACTTGGATGCCGTTGTCGCCGATGACGCCGAGGTCCTGCAGGAATTTCGACAGCGTCCCGTTCGGCGCCAGTGGAATTCGCCACGCCACGGTACGAATCAGGAAACTGGTGAAGCTCGGCACCACTACCGCAGCGAGCACGATTGCCCGCCAGCGTTCACCAACCTTGAAGGCCGCGAAGTAGGCAACCGGCAAACCGATCAACAAGCAAAAGAGGGTCGCGGTGATGGCGATTCGCACCGTGCCCCTGAACACGCTGAAGAACGTCTCGTCGAACACCTCCACGTAACTGTTCGTGGAGGGATTCGCGAGGTCAACCGGAACGAGTTTGCTCGTGTCCTTGGTGCCGAACGAATACAGCACCACGAAGGCAATCGGCGCCACGAAGAACGTGACGTACCAAACGATCGACGGCAGCGCCAGGGCGAACTTCGGCGCGCGCGGCCGCCGACGACCCTCGGAAGCGACCCAGGCGGTCACGTGGTGATCAGGCTCCGTCTACTGCCGGGCCGATTCGATCAGGCTCCGGCTTTCGCCTTCACCTTGTTCATGATGTCGACCATTCGGTCGAGCGTCGGCGTGATTTCCTGCGTTTGGAACGTTGCAACTTGCTCCGGCGAGAAGAAGATCATGTCACCCAGTTCGAGGTCGGGTGCCAACTCGGTGATGAGCGAGTCCATTCCCTTCATGCCGGTGTTGTAGCCGTGGTACTGCAGGTCCCTGATGGAGATCTCCGGGACCAGCAACCAGTTGATCCACGCGTGTGCTGCCTCGGGATTCGGTGCTCCCGCGGCGACGCAGTACGTGTCCATCCACAATTCGGTGGCCGGTGAACCGAGCACCCACACCCACTCGTCGGGATTCCCGCCCGCATCGGCGATACGAACGTACGCCTGACGCAGGTCGCCGTTCCATCCCATGGCCAGCGCGTATGCGCCCTCAGCCAACTTGGTGCTCGGGTAGGAGTCGAACGCCTTGATGTGTTGGGCGAATTCATCGACGAGGAAGGCTTCGCACTGGTCGAGCAACGCCGGATCCTGATCGTTCCAGTTCTTGCCTTGCGACCAATACCACATGCCGCAAAGGTTCGGAGCGGTGTCGATCATCGCGCAGTTGCCGCTGCCTTCGTTCATGCAGGC
>SXPW01000171.1 GCA_005793785.1 Actinomycetota bacterium
AGCGATGCCGCCGTACTTCGCCGGATTGTTCGTCATCAACCGGAGTTCCCTGGCACCGAGGTCGGCGAGAATCTGGGCGCCGATTCCGTACTCGCGACTATCCACCGGTAGTCCAAGTTGCGTGTTCGCATCCACGGTGTCTAGACCCTGATCCTGCAGCGAGTACGCGCGAATCTTGTGTCCTATGCCGATACCGCGACCCTCGTGGCCACGTAGGTACACCATCACCCCGCGGCCCGCGTTGGCGATCATCTGCATTGCCGTGGAGAGTTGGTCACCACAATCACAGCGCAAACTGCCGAAAACATCACCGGTGAGACACTCGCTGTGCACTCGCGTGAGCACCGGTTCCGCGGATGCGACATCGCCCCGAACGAATGCAAGATGTTCGATGCCGTCGAGCGTCGAACGGTAGGCAACGCACTCGAACTCGCCCCATTGCGTCGGCACGCGGGCCGAGCCGATTCGTTCGACGAGTCGCTCCTTGTGGCGACGCCATTCCACGAGTGCGGCAATCGACGAGAGCAACAGGTTGTGCTGCTTGCAGAATTCGACGAGCCGTGGGAGTCGAGCCATGGTGCCGTCGTCGTTCTGAATCTCACAGATCACGCCGGCTGGTTCGCAGCCGGCCAGGCGTGCCAAGTCGACCGCCGCCTCGGTATGTCCCGCGCGTTTCAGTACGCCGCCTTCGCGTGCGCGAAGCGGGAAGACGTGACCCGGTCGGGCGAAGGCTTGGTAGCCCACCGTGCGATCGGCAAGGGCTCGAATGGTGAGCGCTCGATCCGCCGCCGAAATCCCCGTGGTGGTCCCGTCGAGCAGGTCGACCGAAATCGTGAATGCGGTGCGGTGACTCTCGGTGTTGTGGTCGACCATCATCGGCAGGCGCAGGTCATCGCAACGCTCTCCGGTGAGGGGTGCAACCACCACACCGGACGTATGTCGAATGATGAAGGCGAGTTTCTCCGGTGTCACATGCTCGGCGGCCCTGATGAGGTCGCCCTCGTTCTCGCGATCTTCGTCGTCGACCAACACGACCATGTCGCCGCGGCCGATTGCGGCAATCACCTCGTCGATCGGAGCGAACGCGGCGGAGCGCTGCGGTGTTCTTGCGTTGCTGGTGGTCATGGGGAACTCCTTCTCGGTGCGATGACGACTTCAACGTCGTCACCGAGTCGTTGTGTTGAGACGAGTCGTCCGCGCCACACGTCGGCGAGCGTGGCAGCCGTGTCGCCGGCGAATGCTGGAATCGCGTCGGCACCACCCATGATTGCCGGTGCCAGGTGGAATACGTATCGATCGATCAGTCCGGCCTGGTGAAAACTGCCCGCAACCTTGGCGCCACCTTCGACCAATAATTGCAGCACGCCGTCCGCTCCGAGCGTGTCGAGCAAGGCGACGGGAGAGTCGGTCCACTCCGTGCATGGTCGCACCCGAGCGCTGATTGGTGCCCGACCCATGACGATGCGTCGCGGTGAGTTGCCGGGGGAGTCTCGGACGGTGAGTTGCGGGTCGTCGGCGCGTACCGTTCCCGCGCCCACGACGATGGCGTCGCTCGATGCACGTAGTTGGTGCACGCGTCGGCGCGCGACATCGCCCGTGATCCAACCGGTGGCCCCCGACTTCGCGGCAATGTAGCCGTCGAGGGTCATCGCCAACTTGAGCATGACGAAGGGTCGCCCGGTCCTTCGATGGTGCAGGTAGGGCTCGAGCTGCTCGTTGACGAGGTCGGCACAGACTCCGACATCGACGTGAATACCCGCGTCTCTCAGTCGAGCAATGCCGGTTCCTGACACGCGGGGATCGGGATCGGTGACTCCAACGACGACGCGGGCGATTCCGGCAGCGATGATTGCATCCGCGCATGGAGGCGTCCGACCGAAGTGATTGCATGGCTCGAGCGTGACGTACAACGTTGCGCCGCGGGCCGCAGTGCCGGCCGCTCGAAGTGCTTCGATCTCGGCGTGCGAGTGTCCAACCGGTTGGGTGTATCCGTTGAAGTGGTAGCCGTCCCGTGACATGATGACGGCTCCGACCCACGGGTTGGGTCGGCACGTAAGGTGCGCAGAGGCGGCGACATGCACCGCCTCGCGCATCGATTGTTGGTCGATGTCGTTCATCTCTTCCTGCTTCCATCCGGACTGTGACCGTCGGCCTCGGAGTTTCACCGAATCAGTCCCGAGCCGTGAAGCGCGGGAGTCGCGGGCTTTCACCGCCGATAGGGAATTTCACCCAACCCTGCAAGAACATTTCAGTTGTGTGCAGCACCTCCCGGTGTTGCATCGCTCAGGCTACCCACGCCACTGCGGGCCTCGCTCACGGTGAGGAGCACCACGGCCCCGATGACGAGAACGGCTCCGATCACGCTGCGGATGGAGAGGCGCTCACCAAGGAAGGTGAATCCAACCAGGATGGTGACGACTGGTTCGAACGCAGACGCCACCGAGGTCGGACCAGGCCCGACGCGTTTCATCGCTGCAAAGAAGGCTGCCATCGCCAGGATGGTGCCGAACGTCGAGAGCACAGCGACGTTCAACCATCCCGTCGACGTTTGGGGAAATTTCACTCGCATGTCGAACGGTCGTATCAACCAGAGTGTCAGCCACCCGAACATGGCACCAAACAAGATGATCGTAAGTCCCGTGATTCCGTCGTACCTCGGCATGACACGTGACGACAACACCACATAAAAGGTGTACGTCAATGCTCCCGCGAGGGTTAATGCGATTCCGGCGGTTTCACCCCCCGACACTTCCCCTGCGGTGAGGGCAACTCCGACGACGGTGCCCACGAGACAAACACCGATTGCCTTGCTTGGTCGGTGTTTCAGCAGCCACCAAGAGAGCAAGACCGCCATGACGGGGAAGCAGTAGAAGATCACCGACACGAGTCCGGAATCCATTCGTTCGATCGCGCCGAAATAGAAGAACGATTGAAAGGTGAATCCCAGGTATCCGAAGAGGAAGATCTCCACGAGGTCGCGACCACGTGGCCACGGAACACTCCGCACCGTCAGCATTCGATAGACGAGCAGGAGTGGGGCTGCGATGAGGAACCTCGCCACCATGAGACCTCGACTGTTTGCGCCGTCATCGAATGCATTCATCGAGAACAACGGGTTGATGCCGTACAACGTGCAGGACACCACGGCGAGTGCCACTCCGATGACCCGATGATTCGCTCGCGTGGCGTGGTTCGTCGGACTAGTCCCCACGCCGGGCCCGATCCCTATCGCGTCGCAGCACGTTGCGAAACACCACGGTGAAGATCACCGCCATACCAACGATGATCAAGCCGAACACTGCATACTGCAGCGCACCGCCACGATCGCCGGCCTGGGTCGGCTCGATACCGCATCCCGGCTTCGGGAGCAGCCCGATGCACTCATCAACGTCGCCCTCCAACGGATACACGTACAGGGAGGTCGTCGTAGGCGCAGGGTCGACTTGGTTTGCCCCGTCTTCCATCAGTGTCGTACCGAGCATCGCTCGTTCAGTCTGTCAGCCCCGGGACTCGGGACGGTCGTCCCCACATCGCGAAGTCGACGCACAACTACGGTGGGGGCGGTGAATTCCGTCGCTCGCCCCACGGTGTTGGTGGTGGATTTCGGCGCACAGTACGCGCAACTGATTGCTCGTCGAGTTCGCGAAGCGAGCGTGTATTCCGAGATCGTCTCGCACCGAATTTCGGTCGATGAGGTGCAACGCCGCGCTCCCGCTGCAATCATCCTGTCCGGTGGTCCGAAGAGCGTTCATGTCGACGGGGCGCCACTCCTGGACCCACGCATCTACGAACTCGGGATACCAATGTTGGGGATCTGTTACGGCTGTCAACTCATCGCTCAGCAACTGGGCGGAGTCGTCGCGCGCGGCAGCACGGGGGAATACGGTCGCACGGTGCTCAGCCGGGACGGCGAGTCGAACCTGTTGTCCGAGTTCCCCGATGTGTTCGACGTGTGGATGAGTCACTTCGACGCGGTGTCGGCTGCGCCGAGCGGATTCCGAGTGACCGCCCGTACGCCCGAAGCACCGGTGGCGGCGATGGAGGACGGCAAGCGGAAGATTTGGGCGGTGCAGTTCCACCCGGAAGTGGTGCATACGAGTAACGGGCAACGTCTGTTGGAGCGATTCCTCGTCGATCTCGCTGGAATCGAGCCAAAGTGGACCACGGCTTCGGTACGTGACTCCCAAGTTGCCGCCATCAAGTCGCAGATCGGGACGCAGCGAGCAATCTGCGGACTCTCCGGCGGTGTCGACTCTGCGGTGGCAGCGGCGTTGGTGCACCGGGCCATTGGCGCGAACCTCACGTGCGTGTACGTGGATACGGGTCTCATGCGCAAGAACGAGAGCGACCAAGTGGTGGAGACGTTCAAGCGAAATCTGGGAATCGAACTGCTGCACGTGGATGCCGCCGACGAATTCTTCGACAAGTTGGCGGGCGTGACGGAACCCGAGCAGAAGCGAAAGGTAATCGGTGAAACCTTCGTTCGTATCTTCGAACGACACACGGGTGGAATCACCGATGCAACGTTCCTCGTACAGGGCACCTTGTATCCGGATGTGATCGAGAGTGGTGGACGCGACGGTGCGTCCACCATCAAGAGTCATCACAACGTGGGCGGCCTACCCGACGACATGACACTGCAGTTGTGCGAGCCGTTGCGCGACTTGTTCAAGGACGAAGTGCGGGCACTCGGCAGCGCCCTGGGATTGCCGGATGAAATCGTTTGGCGCCAGCCCTTCCCGGGTCCGGGTCTCGGAGTGCGGATCATCGGCGAGGTCACTCGTGACAAGGTGCGCATACTGCAGGACGCCGATGCCATCGTGCGCGAGGAGATTCGCGCCGCCGGACTGGAACGAGACATTTGGCAGGCCTTTGCGGTGCTCGCCGACATTCGGTCGGTGGGAGTGATGGGCGATGAGCGCACGTATGCGCGACCAATCATCATTCGTGCCGTCACCAGCGACGATGCGATGACCGCGGACTGGGCGCGACTTCCGCACGAACTGCTCGCGCGAATGTCGACGCGCATCGTGAACGAGGTCGACGGCGTGAATCGTGTCGCCTACGACATCACGTCCAAGCCGCCCGGGACCATCGAGTGGGAGTGAGCGAAGCGAGCGGACACTCGCGTTGACACCAGTGGGAGTGAGCGAAGCGAGCGGACACTCGCGTTGACACCAGTGGGAGTGAGCGAAGCGAGCGGACACTCGCGTTGACACCAGCCCCTGTAACACAACTGTAAAGATTGCTAGACTGCCAG
>SXPW01000172.1 GCA_005793785.1 Actinomycetota bacterium
GCAAGAAGATGTCGAAGTCGAAGGGCAACGTGGTGACGCCCATCGACTTGTTCGACAAGTACGGCAGCGACGCCGTTCGATATTGGGCGGCATCGGCACGACCAGGAGTCGATACCGCATTCAGCGAAGACCAGATGAAGGTCGGCGGGAAACTCGCCAACAAGTTGTTGAACGTCACCAAGTTCGTGCTCGCCTTTGCCGGTGATTCGATTGGTTTGGTGGACCAACCACTCGATCAGGCAATGCTCGCCCGATTGGACGCCGTCGTCGTCGAGGCCACGAACGCGTTCGACGAGCTCGACTACGCGCGGGCTTTGGAGCGAACGGAGTCATTCTTCTGGTGGTTCTGTGACGACTACGTCGAGCTGGTGAAGACCCGTGCATACGGTGTCGGCGGTGAGAACGGAGTTCCTGCAAGCGGAGAGGTTGCAGCCGAGTCTCGCTCCGCGCGCAACGCGCTCACTCGAGCGTTGAGCGTGCTCCAACGACTGTTCGCCCCGCACATGCCGTTCTGCACCGACGAAGTGTGGTCGTGGTGGAACGACGGCAGTATCCATCGGGCATCGTGGCCCACGATGTCGCCCACCGCCACCGCGGAATACGACCACACCGCAGCCGAGTTCCTGCTCGACACCGCGAGCGCCGTGCTCTCCGAAATTCGACGATCCAAGACGGAGGCCAAGGTGTCGCAGCGGGCCGCCGTGTTGCGAGTGGTGGTGGCGGGCGACGCTTCTCGCCGCGATGCAGTATCCCGAGCCCGCTCCGATCTCCTAAACGCCGGCAATGTCTCGGATCTGGAGGTGACGAACGGCGAAACACTCACCGTTGCCGTCACGCTCGCCCCTCCCCAATGAGTGAACAGATCCAGCCGAGTCGGCCGAGATCACATGCAGTGGTCGCTTCCGTCAACCTCGTCATCGCGGCAACGCTGATCGTTGCCGGAGTGCTCGTGGTGTGGGCCAACGGAAAGGTTGGCGATCGAATGGTGGTCGAAATCGACGGCGGCGATACCACGGGCAATGCTCCTGAGGGCACTCCGTCCGACGAATGGAACTTCGACACCGGCAACCTGCAGGCGAAGAACTTCCTCCTTACCGGGTCCGACAACGGTGCATGTCCCGACGCCGGTGACGGTACCGCCGGAGGCATCGGTGATCGAGCATCGTTCGGCGAACGTTCCGACACCATCATGGTGCTTCGAGTTGATCCGACCAACAACGACGTCGCGGTGTTGTCATTCCCGCGCGACCTATGGGTGAACATCGCGGGTACTACCCGCCAGGCGCGAATCAACTCCGCATTCGACAGCAAGGACCCCAACCGACTCATTCAAACGATCGGCGACAATTTCGGCGTCACCGTCGACCACTACGTGAACGTCAATCTGTGCGCCTTCAAAGAAATCGTCGACTCGGTTGGCGGAGTGAGGATCCCGTTCTCCCATCGGACCAAGGATGACAACGTCGGCTTTCGCGAAGTGGGCCCGGGCTGCGTCGAATTGAAGGGATCACAGGCACTCGCCTACGTCCGATCGCGTTCGGGTTATCGCTACTTCGACGAGACGAAGCAGAAGTGGCTCTCGGACCCGACCGGTGACATCGGCAGGATCAACCGTCAGCAGGATTTTCTGCGCCGGTCCATGCAACGTGCGCTCGATCGTGGCACCTCGAATCCGGCGACGGCGAACGCCCTGTTGAACGTTGCACTCAAACGTGTGATAACGGACGATCGACTGACACCACGCGACCTACTCAACCTTGCTCAAGCGATGCGCACGCTCGACACGAGCGGCGTCGATTCCTACACGATCGAATGGTCGATGCGACGAATCGGCGGTGAATCTGTGCTGATGCCGATCGTGGATACGGACTCCATGAAGGCAATACTCGCCATGTTCCGGAATGGAAACACCACGGGCGATGAGTCGTCAGCGGTGGCGACCTCGACTCGAACGGCAAGCATCTCCCTTGCACCACTCACGAGCGCACTGCTGAGCTGGTTGGCATCGGCAGAACAGCATGTGCGCGCTTCCGATACCACCGTTCCACCCGCACCACTCCAGGAGCGGCTCGGAGTGTTTCCGCCCGACGACCCGTCCTGTCGCTAGGACGCCCGCTACAACTACACTCGCCACGGGAGAACGCGTGGAACTTTCCGAGATCGTCGTCGTTGTCGTCGCCTATTTTCTCGGGACTTTTCCGAGTGCGGAGTTGATCTCACGCCGATTCGGGAAGGACATCACCAAGGTTGGCTCCGGGAACCCGGGGGCCTCCAACGTGATTCGGGAACTCGGGTGGAAGGCCGGCATGGCGGTTTTCCTCATGGACATGGCGAAGGCGGCGATCGCCGTCGGAATTGCTTGGGCGGTCAGCGGCGAACAGCGAAGCCCACTCGCCTATGCGGCGATGTGCGCTGCGATCGTCGGACACGTGGCCCCCGTGACGCGTAAGTTCCACGGCGGCAAGGGAGTGGCGTCGGGTGGAGGTGCTCTCTTTGTGTTGTTCCCCGAGGTGAGTGCCGTGCTGTTCGTTTCCTGGTTCGTCATCAGCAAGATCACGCGCAAGGCTTCCGTCGCCTCACTCGCCATAACGGTCGCCACGCCGATCGGCATGGTGATCGACGATGCCGAACGATGGGAGTTGTACGTGGTGCTCGGTGTCGTAGCGTTCGTAATTGTCAAACATCTGCCCAACATTCGAAGATTGCGAACCAAGACCGAGCCATCGTTGTAGCGTGCGTAAATGCTCGAGTTCGTCACTCAGGCGTTCGACTGGCTGAAGGATTTTTCGTCGTCACCCTGGTTCTACGCGATCATCTTCGTGATTGCGATTCTTGACTCCGTATTGCCAATCGTTCCGAGCGAAACTCTCGTCATCATCGGCGGAGTCAGCGCCGGACTCGGCAATCTGTGGATTCCACTCGTCATCATGGTGGCCGCCGCCGGGGCGTTCATCGGCGACAACATGAGTTACCTCATCGGGAGCGAAGCCAGCGATTGGGTGATACGCCGACAATCCCGAACCGAAAAGGGGGCCGCGCGCATGGCCAAGATCGTCGAGCAGGTGCACGAACGCGGCGGACTCCTGCTCATCACCGCACGGTTCATTCCCGGCGGTCGCACCGCTCTCACATTGTCGTGCGGTGTCACCCGCCAACCGCGGCGGTGGTTCATCGGTTGGTCGGCCGTCGCCACGGTGATCTGGGGACACTACGCCGCCCTGCTCGGTTTCATCGGCGGGAAGTCGTTCGAAGACGACCACACGCTGGCATTCCTGATTGCCTTCATCGCCGCCTTCAGCGTCACGGCACTCATCGAAATCGTTCGCTGGCTGCTCAAGCGAGCCAGATACCGTGACACTGCATGACGTTGCGACTCACCGTCGAGTCTGACGCCTGGCAGACGCACGTCAAGGCCGTAGTCACGCAATTCGGCGACGTGTTACCCGTCGTCAAGGGCAACGGTTATGGTTTCGGTCGCAGCGTGCTCATGCCACACGCCGCTGCAATCTCGAGTGACGTTGCCGTTGGCTCGATATACGAATTGAGCGAGGTTCCGAGCAACCTACGTCCGTTCGTACTCACTCCGCTTGGATCGGGGGTCACCTCGATGGCTCGGTCGCCGGAGATTCGTCCTGACGCAGTGCTCACTGTTGGATCCGAGCGTGATCTCCGTGTCATCGGGGATTTGGGTCTCCGCAACCCCGTCGTCATCAAAGTCGAGTCCTCGATGCATCGCTACGGGATTCCTGCAAGCGAAGCCGATGAACTCCGCAAGCGGACGGAATCTGAGGGACATCCCGTGGTTGCTTGGTCGGTGCACCTCCCACTCGCAGGCAGCGACGAAGAACATGCCGACGAGGCGATATCCCTTGGCAGTCACCTTTCAACCGATTTGCCGCTGCACCTCAGCCATATCGGAGATGCCATTCGACGAGTTCGTGCAGCCACGTCACATCGCGTCGTCGTGCGCACCGGCACCCAACTGTGGCTCGGCGACAAATCGATGGTGTCGATGCATACCGATGTCATCGCCGTTCGGTCGACGATGGCGTCAGCGGCGGGATACCGCGCCACCACAATCA
>SXPW01000173.1 GCA_005793785.1 Actinomycetota bacterium
AAGCCCCGTGAAGTGCTCATGACGCTGGAGGAGTGGGAGCAGATTCAGGGCAACTAAGCCCGTGCGGGTGGCCGCAATCGGTGCGGCTACTGTTCGACCATGCAAACGATTGGCGCAGGCGTGAAGTTTCCGGAAGGTCCGGTGTGGTGCGACGACGGCTCCGTGCTCGTCGTTGAGATGTTCGGCGAGCGAATCACGCGGATCCGACCCGATGGCACCACCGCCGTGGTTGCCAGTGTCCCGGGTGGACCGAACGGGTTGGCGGAGTGTGCCGACGGCTCGCTCATCGTCTGCAACAACGGCGGAGCATTCACACCCATCGATCTGGGTGGATTGATGCTGCCGGGACCCTTCGACCCCGCGCGATACACCGGAGGTCGCATCGAACGAGTCGATCCGAAGACCGGATCAATCACTCGCCTGTACGACTCGTGCGACGACCATCCTTTGCGCGGACCCAACGACCTCGTGCTCGACGGCAAAGGCGGGTTCTATTTCACCGACCACGGCATCCGTCATGAACGAAACGGCGACCGAACGTCGATTTATTACGCCAAGCTCGACGGCTCACACATCAACGAAGTGGTGTTCCCGGTGGAAGCCGCCAACGGAATCGGCCTCTCGCCCGACGGCACCAAGTTGTACTACGCCGAAACCCACGCGGCACGAGTCTGGGTACGCGACATCGTGGAACCCGGAGTCGTCGCACCAGTGACACCGTTCGACACCCACCATCTGTTGTGGGTGTCACCGAAGTTGGTGTACCTCGATTCGCTCGCCGTGGACGGAGACGGCAACGTGTGCGTGGCCACGATCTCGCCGGTGGGTGGCATCACCGTCATCAGCCCGACGGGCGAGGTGGTGCGTTTCGTGGAATCCGGTGACGTGATGACCACCAACGTCTGTTTCGGTGGTCCCGAATTGCGTACGGCCTTCATTACTCGCTCTGGGCTCGGTGACGTCGTCGTGGTGCCTTGGGCGTGCGCCGGTCTGGCGTTGCACCGTCGATAGTCGCGACATCGCGACACGTTCGTCACGCAACGGTCTCGTAGCCTTGTCGCGTGGCATCGCGCTTCTACGTCGAAACGCTCGGCTGTCCGAAGAACGAGGTCGACTCCGAGAAACTCGTCGGTACCTTGCTTGCTCAGGGGCTCACCGCCACCGACGACGAATCGCAAGCCGACGTGGTGGTGGTCAACACCTGTGCCTTCATCGAAGAGGCACGCAAGGAGAGTGTCGCCACCATCCTGGCGTTGAGTGAACGACGCAAGGCGGGCGCCCGACTCGTGGTTACCGGGTGCATGGCGGAGCGCTATGGGGAGGAATTGCGTGCCAACTTGCCGGAGGCCGACCAGATCGCCGGCTTCGGTGTGGCAATCGAAACCGGGGTCGCCGCCGCCGCGACGACGGTCACCACCACTGCGGTGTCACTCGGCAGGAAACCGTCGCTCGGTGTGACGGCGCAGAACGTTCCGTCGTTCGATCTGCTCAACCTGCCGCGACCTGCGTCGAGAACGCCGTGGGCGTACGTGAAGATTGCCGAGGGCTGCGACCGTACGTGTGGTTTCTGTGCGATTCCGTCGTTTCGCGGACCGCAACGCAGTCGCGACGTGGCGAGCATCCTCAACGAGGTGGAGCAACTACAGGCCAAGGAGATCGTGCTCGTTGCACAGGACCTCGCCAGTTATGGAAAGGATCGCCCCGACGAACTTGGCGCGGGCGCCATCGTCGACCTGGTTCGACAAGTATCGGCAAAGGTGCCACGCACACGACTGTTGTATCTGTATCCGAGCGACCTGAGCGACGATCTCATCGATGCCATCCTCGCCAGCGGTGTTCCGTATTTCGATCTCTCGCTGCAACACGTGTCCAAGCCGCACTTGCGACGCATGCGTCGCTGGGGTGACGGGGAGCGTTTCCTCAAGCGCATCGCCGACATTCGCACTCGTGAGGCCGACGCAGCCTTTCGAAGCAATTTCATCGTTGGTTATCCGGGTGAAACCGAGGATGACCACGATCAGTTGTTGTCGTTCGTGTCGGAGGCCTCGCTCGACTGGTGTGGATTCTTCGAGTACAGCCCCGAGGAGGGCACCTACGCAGTGAACCTGCCCGACCAGGTGCCGGCCGGGCTCATGGCCGAACGCATCGCCGAACTTCGCGAGCTGCAGGACGGCATCACCGCTGCCAAACGGGACGATCTGATCGATGCGACGGTGGAGGTTCTCGTCGATGAGCCCGGCGTCGGACGGAGTCATCGCGAAGCACCCCAGATCGATGGACTCATCCATGTGCCAACGACGTTGAGCGCGGGTTCATTCGTATCCGTGCGAATCGTCGATGCTCAAGGTCCGGATTTGGTTGCCGAGGGAGCCGACGTAGAGGATCCATCCGCGCGGGAGAATGAACATGCCGGTTGATCCGAACGCGCTCATCACCTGGGCCAACGCGGTGACGGTGGGTCGACTCGTGGTGTCGCCGTTGCTCTTCACGATGATTCCCGTCGAGCCGGGCGGTTCGTGGGTGGCCCTCGGTGCGTGGTTCGTGTTGTGTGCGAGCGACGGAATCGACGGCTATCTCGCACGTCGCCACGGCATCACCCGCAGCGGAGCCTTCCTCGACCCGCTCGCCGACAAGGTCCTGGTACTCGGGGCGATGTTCACCCTGGTATCGCGCGGCGTGTTCTGGTTGCTGCCCGTCGTGATCATCGCCGCCCGCGAGGTGATCGTGAGCGTTTATCGGGTGATTGCGGGCGCCAAGGGAGTATCGATGCCGGCGAGTCGCACCGCCAAGATCAAGACACTCAGTCAGCAACTGGCGGTGGCCGGGGCGTTGATGCCGCTCACCTTCGACGAGCGTTGGTTGTGGATGTCGCTCCTTTGGCTGGCAGTCGCACTCACGTTGCTGTCGGGCGCCCAGTACGCATGGAAGGCGGTCGTTGCACGGGGGAGGCCCGCAGGTGCGCTGTGACGTCCTTGCGGTAGGCACCGAGCTGCTGCTCGGGCAAATCGTCGACACCAATTCCTCCTGGTTGGGTGAGCAGCTCGCAGCCGCCGGACTCGACTCGTGCTTGCAGGTGAAGGTGGGCGACAACCAGGCGCGAATCGTCGCAGCGCTGCGTTCGGTCTTGCGGGATGCCGATGCCGTCATCGTGTGCGGTGGTCTCGGACCGACCCACGACGACATCACCCGCGAGGCCATCGCCGAAGTCATGGGCGTGGAATTGCAGTTGGACGACGTCATCGCCGATCGGATCGCCCACATGTTCGCCAGTCGTAATCGCAGGATGAGCGAGAACAATCTCCGCCAGGCGATGGTGCCCGTCGGAGCCCGGGTGATCGAGCAGAAACGCGGGACTGCCCCCGGACTCATTTGCCCCGTCGGGGACAAGGTGGTCTATGCGGTTCCCGGCGTGCCCTACGAGTTGCACGAGATGTACGAGCGGGCGATCCTTCCCGACCTCTTGGCACGATCCGGTGAGCGTCGCAAAATCGCGTCCCGAGTCTTGCGCACTTGGGGCGAGAGCGAGAGTGGCCTGAACGAACGCCTGCAATCGATCATCGACGAACTCGACCAGGTGGGTAATCCAACGCTCGCGTTCCTTGCCAGCGGCTGGGAGGGCATCAAGGTGCGACTCACCGGACGAGGCGTCGACGACGCCGAGGTCACCGCGTTGTTGGACCGTTGGGCTGAGCGGGTTCGCTCCCTCGTACCGGAGGTCGTCTTTGGTTACGACGCCGACACGATGGAATCCGTCGTCCTCGAATTGCTGCGGGAACGAGGTTTGACGATCGGCGTCGCCGAGTCCGTCACGGGTGGTCTGGTGTCGGGGCGACTCACGGCCACGGCGGGTGCGAGCGATGTGATGCGCGGCGGTGTGGTGGCCTACTCCAGCGAGGTGAAGTTCGACGTACTCGGCGTTGCCCAGGGTCCGGTCATCAACGAGGAGACGGCTCGCACCATGGCGATGGGTGTGCGTCGCACCGTGGGCTCATCCGTCGGTTTGGCGCTCACCGGTGTTGCGGGACCGAGCGAACAAGACGGTGCAAAAGTGGGAACGCTGTGTATCGCCGTTGCGCTTCCCGACGGCGTGGCGAGTTCCACCACCGTGATGTTGCCCGGCGACCGCAAGACCATGCGTGAACTTGCCGTGATCTCCGCGCTCAACTACCTGCGCCAACTGCTCCTACGCGCCTAATCCCCTCGCCACCACTGAGCTGTCGAGGCCGTTGCCCACACGTTGCGTGTGGTTGGGGGTGTCACGCTGTCATGATATCATGACAGCATGACGTCAAGCCCACCCAACCTTCACCAGTCAACGGTGCGACTTCCACACGACCTTGCGATTGAGGCGGCCACTGTCGCTCGAGCGCGCGGAGTCAGCCTCAATCAACTCATCATCCAGTCATTGCGGGTGGAGATCGATCGTTCAAGGGACGACAAAGACTTTCGTTCGCGGCTCGCTCTCTTGATAGAGCAAGACAAGGAAATTCTTCGTCGTCTAGCAGAGTGAGGTTTCTTTCTCCCGAGCAAGCGCTCATCATTGCAGCAGAGGTGACGGGCTTATCGGTTGAAACCGTTGCCCGAAGTGCGCGGCTTGACCTGCTTGACTCAGCCTTGGTGGCACCAGAAGCCTCTTTCGGCGGTCAAGAGTTTTATCAGGGGTTCGAAGCCAAAGCTGCGGTGCTGTGCGTGCGAATCGCGAAAAATCATCCGCTTCTCGACGGCAACAAACGGCTGGCGTGGATGTGTCTA
>SXPW01000174.1 GCA_005793785.1 Actinomycetota bacterium
GAAACACCCCATGCCCACGACGAGCGTGTCGCACTCCTCCGGCCAGGGACCCACGAGCGGAGCCCCGTTCACGAAATGCATCTCAGGAACGGACATCATCGGCTCCGCCGTGAAAGTTCATAGTTGATGATTGTTGCAGCCATCGCAACGTTCAGGCTCTCCGAGCGACCATGTTGTTCGATACGGATCCAACCATCGACGAGAGCCTCCGTCGGTTGGCTGACGCCGTGCGCTTCGTTCCCGAGCACCACACAAACCGGTTTTCGAGGTTCGATCTCGGTGATGGACATGGATTCCGAGTTGTCATGCGATGAAGTGGCGAGTATCCAATAACCGAGCGCCTTCACCTCGCTCAATGATGCGCCGTCGATCACCGGCACGTGGAAGAGGGCCCCTGCCGACGCGCGCACCACCTTTGGATTGAATGCGTCGACGCATCCCTGACCCAGAACCACACCGCTAGCACCCATCGCCTCGGCGCTTCGCAGGATGGTGCCGAGATTGCCAGGATCACTTACCGCATCGAGGAACAACACCCACGGGGCCGAACCCAAGTTGGCAATCTCGAGGCGCGCCAACGAAGCGGAGCGTCGCGACACGAGGGCGAGATTCGGCTGGGGTGATTCGGTCGACGCAATACGTTCGAGGACCCCCTCACCGAGCACGAACTCATCAGCGGTGCAACCGGGTACGGATGGGGCGCTTGCCGGGTGGAATTGCGCAAGCACGTCCCAGCCGCCGCGCATTGCCTCGGCAATGAGTACGGCTCCTTCGACGACGAAGAGTCCCTCGTCGGCACGTGCCGACCGGCGAGCAAGCAGTCGCCGGAGTTGTTGAACGCGCTGGTGGGAAAACCCCAGCGTCTCGTTCAGGCGAGTGCTGCCTTTGCCGTGTCGACCAGCTTCTTGAAGGTGTCCGCATCGCTTACGGCGATGTCGGCGAGCACCTTACGATCGACCTCGACGCCGGCCTTGTTCAAACCGTCGATGAAGCGGCTGTACGACAGGTCGTGCACACGGCATCCAGCGTTGATGCGCTGGATCCAGAGGCTGCGAAACTCGCCCTTCTTGGCGCGGCGGTCACGAAACGCGTACTGCCCGGCGTGGAGAACTGCTTCGTTGGCGGCGCGGAACGTGCGGCTGCGATCGCCGAAATATCCCTTCGCCTTCTTCATGATTGCCTTGTGCTTCTTCTTGGCGTGTACGCCGCGCTTGACGCGTGCCATGTGGTGTGCTCCTTATCCTCGGTGGTTGGTGGTTAGTGACGAATTCCGTTGGTGGACGTGCGTTGGCTCAGCGCTCGCACAACAAGCGCTTGATCTTGCGGGCGTCGCCCGAGTGCACGTCGACGGTGCCGTCGAGACGACGCGTCCGTGACGATGGCTTGGCCTCGAACAGGTGCTGACGCATCGCCTGCTGGCGACGCAACTTGCCCTTCCCCGTCTTGCGGAAACGCTTCTTGGCGGTCTTGGATGTCTTCATCTTCGGCATTGCTGGCTCCTGTCGTTGGATTCGTTATGCGGATTTCGTTGCGGTGTTCGGCGAAGTGGTTGGTTTCTTGGCGTTGGCGGCAGCCTTCTTGTCCGGTGAGAGCACCATCGTCATGCTGCGACCGTCGAGTCGTGGCTCGGTGTCTACCCTGGCTATCGGACCCAATTGCTCCAACACCTCGTCGAGGACCTTCTTCCCCAGTTCGGGGTGGGCCATTTCTCGACCTCGGAATTGCAGCGACACCTTGACCTTGTGACCCTCCTCGAGGAACTCGAGCATGTGTCGAACCTTCGTGTCGAAGTCACCCTTGCCGATCTTGGGTCGGAACTTCACTTCTTTCGTCGTGATTTGGATGGTCTTCTTGCGCGATTCCTTCAGACGTTGGGCTTCTTCGTAGCGGAATTTGCCGTAGTCCATGATTCGACACACCGGAGGATCCGCCTGTGCCGCCACCTCGACGAGGTCGAGTTCTGCGGCGCGCGCTCTGGCGAGCGCATCTTCGATGGACACGATCCCGACTTGCGAACCATCGGCGTCAACGAGACGCACCTTGGACACCCTGATGCGATCGTTGTACCGCGGCTCATTCGTCGGCGGTGCTATGACTGGTCACTGCTGTTCAAGCGGCTGTGCCTCCTATAAAGATGGAATGTGGTGGAGGCTCGAACCGCCAGATGCGAGGGCGTGCAAGGGGGCGAGACGCGGTGCTGCACACCGCTGGCGCTCGACCCACACTCACTCACCAACCACCGTTCGATTCGAACATCCGTTGGAATGTCGTGGCGAGGTGGATCGACCACCGAGGTCGCCGATCACTTTGCCGTGACGCTGGCCGCCGAAGCGGTAACAACGCCTCCAATAGCGTAGCGGCGATGAGCAACGACGACTCCGACGGCTTCAATGGCGACGACGGCACCGCCCTTTCCGACGCCCAGGCAGCCCTCGAGGACGCCCGACGCCGAATTGCGGAAGCCCCGGCCCGGGTGGTGGTGGTGAACCACCTCATGGGAATGTACGAATTGGCCGCCATCCATCTCTCGTCGGTACCACCGAAGTTGGACGATGCCTCCCTTGCCATCGACGCACTGGCCGCGTTGGTCGAGAGGCTCGGTGAACGACTCGGCGACGACCTCAACACCATGCGCGACGCCCTCGCCAACATTCAGATGGTCTACGTGCAAATGAAGTCGAAGGCCTAGCGCAGCGCACTTTCGCCGCGGAGACGGCTACTCCTCGTCGTCGTCGACGTCCGCGGATTCTGCCTCAGCCAGGGCGGCGTCGAGTTCTTTGAGGGCGGCACTATCGGCGGAGATCCCGCGCTGGTGGGCCAACTCGTCGATCTCGCGAACCGGCTTGTTGACCGCCGAAAACACCCGTCCAGTGGTGACCGCCTTCAACTTCTTTTGCATCTTTTCAAAGTGGCCGGCGATGTCCTTCAGATTCTTGACGTAGTTGCCCCACGCCTTTCCGAAGTTGGTGAGCAACCGCAGCACCTCGTTGGCATTCTGCTCCATTGCGAAGCTCGCCGTCGCTTGACGAACCACACCGAGGAATGCATACAACGTGAGCGGCGAACACAACACCACCCGCTTGGCGACGGCATCGTCGATCAACGTCGGTTTGTGTTGCTGAATGAATCCGAGCACGCTCTCGTTCGGTATGAAGAGCAGTACGTAATCAAGGGCGTTTGCGCCGGACTGCTGCACGTAATCCCGTTTCTCCAACTCCTTGACGCGCTCTTCGACGTTCTTGATGAATGCATCCTTCATGATCTTGCGGGTGTTGTCGTCCTGCGCCTCGAAGTACTTGAGGTAGTTCTCCATGGGAAACTTCGAATCGAGGTACAACACTCGATCGGGTGGAAGCTTGAACGTGAAGTCGGGCTTGCCGCCGGCCTCCAACTTTTCCTGCATCTCGTAGTTGATGCCGCGCTCAAACCCGGCCTGCATGAGGATGTCGACGAGCATCTTCTCGCCCCAGTTGCCGCGGCCCTGCGAACTCGACAGCACCTTGTTAAGTGCCTGGGTTTGTTGGGCGAGACCCGCCACCGCCGTGTCGATGCCGCCGAATTTCTCGGAATTGGCTTCGCGCAGTTGACGAATCTCCGTCTCGAGGCGCCCCATCTTCTCGTCGATCTGCTTCTTGGTGATGTCGATGACATCGCCAACCTTTGTTGCGGCAGAAGTAAGCGCTTCTTGGCGGTCATCCTTGGCTTGGTCGGCCAAGTCGCGCAGCGTTTCGTTGTGGATTTCCCGAATCACTTCCCGGATATCGGCTGCTGTCAGCGACGGTGCAGTCGCCCCGGGCACGGGTTGGGCCGGTGCCACCGGTTTTCGCTGCAGCACGACGAGAACCGCCACCACGGCGACAACGAGACCAATTGCGAGGCCGACGAAGGTTTCCATGTGATTATCTCCTTGTGATTGGGGGTAGTTGGGTTTCGTGTTGATGTTCGGAGGTGCTACGCAAGTGTGTCATTGCGGTGTGACACGTTTGGTGAGCCAATATCGCCAAATCATCACCATCGCCGCTGTGTCGAGACCGCAGTAGCGATACAGTGCCGCCGCCAGAGTATTGCGATAGGAGTCATCGCCGCGCTTGCGACCATAGATCAGTTCTTGGTAGGCGCGCATCGCCCCGACTCCATCCGTGACGGCATCGCCATTCACCACGTCGGCAGCGTCAAGACCGAGCACACTCGACAGCGGGCTGCCGTCGATGGCGAGGGCGAGCGTCCGGTAGGGATCCATGGGTTGACCGTCGCGATCGACCTTGTAGTACTGCACGAACCACGGATCCGTCCAGAGAAAATCCCCCGCAGCCCAGATGCTGTCCAGCACACGCTTGATTGAGTGACTGCCGTTCATGGCTGGGTGACAATAGAACTGTTTCGACAACTGCAGCAGGTCGAGCATGCGCGTGGCGGAGGGTTCCCGATCGTCGCCCTCCACGGTTTCGCGTCCGACGAGCCCCTCGAACCACCGTTCCAACGACGCGTCAAGGACACCGCGCTCACGCAGTTGTCGTCGAACACCAATGAGGGTCGTCCTTTCATAGTGGCTCCAGACCAAGACCGTTCCCGATTCCCCAATCGCCTTTCGCAACTCCCGCACGAACTCGTCGTTGGGATACGCGTCGCGAAGGTTCAGCCATTGCGAATGTTCCAAGGTGGTCGCGTCGGCGGCTCGAAGTGTGTGACAGCTGAACTGGAAGGCGACTTGTTCGTACGGTTTCATGCCTGCGAGATACGGAACCGGAATGCGCGAGGCCTCGAAATCGATGAAGTGGATCGGATACGTGACCTGCTCCAACTCCGACACCAAACGTGGATCTTGAAATTCCCTACCCTCACGCGCAACGCGGACCTGATGTCGACGCGGAGGACCCCACGAGCCCCCGGCATCCACTACCCCATCGGGCACATCGACGAGACGATGATTACCGGCGTCGCGCATGGCGTTGAATGCGGCCTTCTGATCCTTGGAGCGATACCCCTGGTGGAGGTCCAGGAAGTGCGGTGAATCACTCGGAGATGGTCCCCAGCATTCTTCGAATCCGTTTGGCGTGAGCCCGACACCGCGAAACTCGCAACCGCGACACAAACTCGCGGTGCGCTCCGGCAGGAAGTCGGGCTGTTTGCCGTCGAGGAAGTGCAACAGATCCTGCGACGATTCGATTACTTCGTCCATGAGTGAGTCCACCGCCTTGGAAACGTCGATGAACTCGAGGAAATGATCCGCGGCCAACGCCGCACGATTCCCGGTGAAAACGGCGCGCGGTTTGTCGCGTTCGGCGACGTTCTCGTCGACGATCTCAATGTTCTTGTAGATGCCTTCGAGATTGGTCCGTTTGGTCTTGTTGACGACGCACAATCGCGGCTGGATCTCCAGGCTCGGATACGCGAGTTGGGCAACCATCACCTGGAAGGTGATGTCCAACAGGTACGGGCGCCACCCGCTGACGACATCACCGCTCCTCGAAAAGAACTGGTCCGAGTCTGCCGATTCCACGCTCGTGGCTTTGATCTCGGTGAGCACCGCCCGATCGGAGAAGGACTCCCAGCCGTCCACACGTGCCTGATATCGATCGTGCTGCAGCGTGACCTCGAACTCGGCGGCGGGATTCCCCTGGAGCATCACCGCGTGGGCGATGGCCTCCACCATGAATCCTCCCTCGGCGAAGAACTCGAGCATGTCGTTGTCCTGCAACGTGCTCGGATACTTGGCCTTGTAGTACTTGAGCTTCTGTTTGCACTCCATGCCGAGTTTGAAATTCGACTTGGTCAAGCGAGGCGATGTCACGGTGCCATTCTCCTTCAGGGGTGTGGGACGTTCCGTACATACGCACGAATCGCCCGGTTCCGTGCCATATCGGCGGGATCACACTCTGCCCAGGGATGTGCGTAACACCCCTGTGGCAGAGTGCCACCGTGCCCGCAACGGCACGAACTTCATCCAGACGACCCGAGGGCCCCGGCCCGTCGAAGGTCACCAACCGATTTCAAGTCGGTGGTAACGCCGGGATCGATGAGGAGAATGACATGACCACCACTACCCCACCAACCCCTGCCGACGGCGACGTCGACCCGAACCAGTTCGAGTGGCAACTCACGCGAGCACACGTCGACTACGTGCTGCACTACACGCATTGGATACCCATGGGCCGCGGGTTCACCCAGCAGATGCTTGCCAAGTACTACCCCGGCTGGACGCTCGGTCGCCTCATCAGGCTGTTCGACGCGGCTGGTATCCGCATCGAACCCGACGATCTCGATGGTGCACCCGGTGCGCCGCACGGTGGACGCTGCCATTGGCAAGTCGTCGCGTTCTACTTCACCGATGAGACGCACTTCCATGTGGTGTGGGATCGCACTCGCGAGTTCGACGTGAAGTACACGGCCCACGATCTCGATGACGACACGCGTCGCCCCGGTGGTGTCGGCCCATCCCGCGGCAAGAACATTCGCGCGACCTTCGCGCCGCGACCGGTTGATCTCTCGGGCAAGACGTTCTTTGACTGAAATGACGACGATGTTCGAACGCATACGGTCACTCCGAACGAATTGGCTGTGCAACATCCCTGTGGCACGCTGGAAACGCATGAGTGAGGGAACGCCCCGTTGGAGTGCAGGGCGGCTCACCCACGCGGCTCTCGGAATTGCAGTCGAGCGTTTTGCCAACGTTCCTCGCAAGGGCGGCGATACGCCGTACCTCTCGCACCTACTCGCAGTGTCCGCGCTCGTCATGGAACACGGGGGTGATGAGATACAAACGGCGGCCGGCCTCCTGCACGACGTCCTCGAGGACACGAAGATCCCTGCGACGGAGTTGGTCGAACTGCTCCAAACCCGTGGAGTC
>SXPW01000025.1 GCA_005793785.1 Actinomycetota bacterium
ATTCAGCGGCACGATTGCGTGGCTCACTTGGCTGGCTTTGCATCTTGCATACTTGTCCGGTGGACGAAATCGAACCAGCATTTTTGCCGACTGGATTTGGAATTACCTCGTGTGGACACCGCGCCGCACCATCACGGAGTAACGACTACAAACCGGGCACTCAGCCTCAACGAACGAAGAGTGGAAGTTTCGGCATCGCGGTGTCCAACACGCGATCGCTGGGGGTCAACAACACGTGTTCCAGCACACTGGCGTACACCGAACGGAAGTCGATAGTGACTGCCATGTCGTCATCCTTCAACTGATGGAGTGAGGGTTGTTCACCGTGGAAGCCACCCGCGACACCTCCACCAACCAAGAAGACTGGGCCGGAAGTCCCGTGATCGGTGCCTTGTGAAGCATTGGCTCGAACTCGGCGACCAAACTCGCTGTAGATGAGCATCGTGACATTGCTGCTTTGATTGACCGCACGCATTTGAGACATGAATTTGGTGATTGAAGTCGAGAGTGCTCCCAACAAAGTGGATTGCACTGCTTGTTCGTTGGCGTGGGTATCGAATCCACCCAACGAGACGGACCATACCCGTGTTGGTGCACCTGCCGCTATGAGTTTTGCGACGACATCGAGCTGTGCGGCGAGGTTCGATTCCCCGCCTGCGTTCCCACCTATCGCGGTGGGCAAGTCCGCAGCAGGCGGCGCAGGATTCTTCAAAATCGGAGACACCGTATTTCCAACAGCAAACAAGTCGCGAACCGATCGCGAAGCCGTCGCCATCAGCCTCGAGTCGGCACTGCCCTCGACCGAAAGTCGCGCCAAGTCAGTTGCCAGCGTCCCACTCGGGACCCTCAGTCCATTGAGGGGAAGCACGGTTCCAGACCGTTTGGTGCCGGCGAGCAGTGGCGGCAACGTCGAACCGAGACTGATCGCGAGAAATGGGTCAACCGGCTGTGACTCCACCCAACGCCCGAGCCACCCGCTTTTTACTCCGGTTCGGGAAGCGGTCTGCCAGATTGCCATGGAGGAAAAATGGGAACGGTCAGGTCGGGGGTAGCCGACGCCCCGGACAATCGCCAGTTGTCCGTTGTCCCAAAGCGTCTTCAAACCGGACATCGAGCGGTTCAAGCCAAGGTTCTCTCCGATTGGCAACACCTGATCTTCGCGGTACGCAAGTTGGGGTCGCAGGGAGTGGTAGACGGAATCTGTGTAGGGAATGACCGTATTTAGACCGTCATTTCCCCCATACAAGGTGACCACAACGAGGACTGGCGTGCCCTGCGGCAGCGCCCGACGCTCGGCCGCGCGCGCGATGTCGGCGAATGAAACCGTTTGGGCGGCGACCGCACCCGCGCCAGCCCATTTGATGAAAGACCGCCGTGTTAGTGAAGACATCGTCGTTTCATCATTGATTGACCACGTAGTCGGGACTACAAATCGCCAAGGTAACGAGACGACGGGGATCCGAAACCGCACCGTTCAATACGGAACGCGTTCGATCACACCAACCTGCCACACCCAACCAGTCGGCAAGTGCATCAACTCGAGCCGAGGCGGGCACTGAAGTAACGGGAGTAAGGTCTCCACGACTGCACAACGTTTGGGCAGCCTGGATCTGGGTTTGTGCTGCAGACGCCGACAACCACACTTCGTCTCCCGGCCAACCGCCTACGTTCGGCGGAAACAAGGGACGTTGACCGAGAGCGGTCAATAATGACAACAGGCTGTCTGGCTGCGCGTATGTCGACGGAGTAATGCGGAGGGCTCGCAGTACGGCCACGAGCCACTCAAGCGGGCTCTTCACGAGATCATTCTGTGGGTCGGCAAATGCCTCCGACTGCACCATCGCCACGATTGCAGGCAAGATTTGTCGCTGCGCAAAAGCGATTTCGATGTCACTACCAACTGCTGGCGTTGTGGTGGAGGAAATGAACCGGAACCACAATCGTTCGGGAATGAAGCGCTGGCATGCAGGTTGCTGCGACAAGAATCGAGCGAGAGAGACTGCATCGAAGTTGTCCGTTCGTCCGAGGATTGCAGTCGACCCATTGAACGTCCGATTCACGTTTCGGTACACCAAACCCGAGGACTTCACGACCTGCCAGCCTGCAAGTGCCTTCGATGCCTCCTTGATGTCGACCTCGGTGTATCGATTCACGCCGAGCGTGAAGAGTTCCATGAGTTCGCGGGCAAGATTCTCATTCGGAGACTTGGCAGAGTTGAGTTGTCCGTCGAGCCAGTAGATGAGGGCGGCGTCGATTGTCATCGCTTCACACATCTCACCAAAATCGGCCGTCGCATGTTGGCGCAACCTGTCGACGTGGTCGAACATCACGACTGGTTCATCAACCTTCGCGTAGGACGTCGCCCAATGGCCGTGCCAGAACCAGGTCATCCGCTCATGAAACGGAAAGTCCTGGCCAACCATCTGGTCGAGCCACCAGAGGCTGATGGCTCGCAATTGACCTCGTTTCGAATCCGCATACTGCACCACCGCCTCCGAGTTCGGTGCCGGCTGTGGACCAAGATCGGTGATGCCGAGCACGACCTTGACGTCGCCGTAGGCGGGACGAGCCGAATAGACCAAGTCGGAAACCGATGCCGAAAATCCCTTGGCGAGCATCGTCTGAAACTGTCCCGGTTTCGGACCGAAGCCAACTCGATGCACGAGCCGCGACAGCACTCGGCGAGACTCGGTACTCACGAAGTCAAAGTATCCACCGAAGGTGAACACCTAAGATATCGCCGATTACCTCCCTATGAACGACGCCTTTGCAGCTGAATCTCCGGTGGTGCTCGTCACCGGCGGCTCGGGCGGGATTGGTTCGGCGACGTTGCAACGCTTCGCGACCGGCGGTTGGCGATGCGCCAACGCCGATGTGAACGACGGTGCGAATCACGTCGATATGTACGTCTCCACCGACGTTCGCAACGTTTCTTCGTGTCGCGCTGCGATTGCAGGGGTCGTCTCGAAGTTCGGGCGACTGGATGCACTCGTCAACGCCGCCGGCGTGTGGCACGAAGGTGTCACGGCCGATACGAGTGAGGAGGACTTCGACCGAGTAATTGACGTGAACTTGAAAGGTACGTACTTCATGAGTGCCGCAGCGATCGAACATCTCGCACCGACCCGCGGTTGCATCGTCAACCTGTCGAGCGACGCCGGCATTCAGGGCAACTCCGGCGCCGCCGCCTACTGCGCATCCAAGGGCGGTGTATCCCTTTTCTCGAAGGCACTCGCACTGGAACTTGCGCCGACGGGAGTGCGCGTGAACGCCGTATGCCCCGGCGACGTCGATTCACCGATGCTGCGCGGTCAAGCCCGCAATTCTGGCGGTGACGAACGGGCCTACTACGACCGATTGCTGGCGGGGTACCCACAACGTGCCACCGCCAGATTCATTCGACCAGAGGAAGTCGCGGAAATCATCTGGTTCCTCGCTCAACCACACGCCGCCGCAATCACTGGGGCAAACCTCTCGATCGACTTCGGATTGTCGGCCGGCATCTTCCCCGCCGACTGAACGTGTGGAAGTCTGATCGGATGAGCATCGATCCGGACAGGCTCAAGTTCTTCTCGTACCTCCTGTTCACCAAATTGGAGGGCGCCGTCACGTCGGGCATGGCGCACCTCGGAGACCAACTCGGTCTCTACCGTGCGATGGCTTCGGCACGCCAACCCTTGACCACCGCTCAACTTGCAGCGGCGACGGGTCTGCACGAACGCTGGGTGCGGGAGTGGGCATACAACCAAGCGTCGGCGAAACTCATCAGTTTCTCTACCGAGCCCTCGCAAACCCCGACGCTCGACGACGACACGTTTTTCTTGTCGCCGGAACAGGTGGCGGTACTTGCCGATGAGTCGCATCCGGCATTCGGTATGGGGATGTTCCACCGGCTACCCCAGACGATGGAATCACTGAAACGAATGCCCGAGTCGTTTCGCACGGGAATCGGACACAACTACGACAGCCACGGCCCGGACGGTGCGGTGGGCATCGAACGCAGTTTCGAACCATGGAACAACGCGAACTTGATTCCCGTCGTACTACCGGCAGTCGGAATCATCGATCTCCTTCGCCGTGGCGCAAACGTTGCCGATGTCGGCTGTGGTGCCGGCGGCGCGGTGCTCCGAATGGCGAAGGAGTTTCCGAAGTCCAGGGTCGTCGGCTACGACATCTCGCAATTCGCACTTGCCCGCGCCCGCGAGCGACTCGCCGATTCGCGGCTCACCAACGCTCGGTTCACCGACCCACGAACCGAGCCACTCCCCAACGACAACAGCCTCGACTTCGTCTGCACGTTCGACTGCATACATGACATGACCCACCCATTGGACGTGATGCGTGCAATCCGTGCGTCACTGAAGCAGGACGGCGTCTGGCTGTTGGTGGACATCAAAGCGCACGACACGTTCGCCATGAACGCCGAGAAGAATCCGATGGCCGCATTGATGTACGGCATCAGTGTGTTGTCGTGCATGTCGTCCGCCATGGCGACTCCAGACGGTGCAGGGCTTGGCACACTGGGGCTCTCCGCGATGACCGCCGAAACGATGGCACGCACGGCGGGATTCTCGAAGTTCGAGCGGCTCTCCGTGGACCACTCCGTCAACGCGTTCTACGCGATTCGCCCCTGATCCCCGAGGTGGGGGTACGAGGCCATCGGGCCTCCCGAATACTCGGCACGACCGCGCGACAATCATGGCTCAACGATGGGAAATCCCATCGAGAACGTATCGAGATTGCCGAAGATCGAGACGAGAGCGGCAGCGTCTCCATCGAGGACGATGTCGCCGACCTTCAATGCGTCGATGAACGAGGTGTCTTGTAGGACGATGTCGAGCAACTTCGAGCGGGTGAGTGTCACGGCAACATCTGCAACGTCACTGTGGGAGTTCCGAGTGGAGTAGATGGTGCGATTGGAGATGCCAAGAGTCCAGCGCTCGTCATCGGAATCGCGCAGGTCGGTGAACGTCCAATTCGAGGCGAGAGTCACACCGCCGAGGTTCTCGGAGATCGTTCGCACCGAGATGGTGTCGAATACTTGATCGACGGTCATCTCCCGCACCATGCTTCGGGCCCGCACGTTGGGATTCGGATTCTTCGGCGGACCCTTTCTGAGTTCCATTGCGCCCATGAGGTAGGCGTTTCGAAACGTGGACGACTCTGCTTGGTATCCGAGCTGTTCCAGCGCATCGGCCTGTAGCTCGCGGGCCCTTGCGTTGCTCGGATCAGCGAAGACGAGATGATTCACCAGTTCGACGACCCAGCGATAATCGCCGCGTTCGAACGCCATCGCGGCATGCTCGAGTAACGCACCGGCGCCGCCTGCGAGTTCGACGTACCTTCGTCCGACCGCTTCCGGCGGCAACTTGTGGAGGTTCGCCGGATTGCCGTCGTACCAGCTCAGGTAGCGCTGATACACCGCCTTGACGTTGTGCACGAGGTCTCCGTAGAACCCTCGCGTGTGTTCGTGTCGCAAGAACTCCTCGGGCAGCGAGAGGGTTTCCGCAATCTCCAGTGGTGTGAGTCCCTTGTTCGCCATTCGCATCGTTTGATCGTGCATCCACTTGTAGAGATCGCGTTGGAGCACCAGGAATTCACGAACGTCGTGATTCTCCCAGCGCGGCCAGTTGTGGGACGTGAACAACACCTCTGCTTCCATCCCGAACAACTGCAGGCTCTCGTTGATGTACTTCGACCAATTGAGTGCGTTACGAACGAGTGCGCCCCGAATCGGCACCAGGTTGTGCATGGTGTGCGAGCAATTCTCGGCCATGCAGAGTGCCTTGATGTCCGGGAAGTAGAAGTTCATCTCGGCGGGAGCCTCGGTTTCGGGCGTGAGTTGAAAGACGACGCGCACTCCATCGACCTCGAGCCGCTGTCCCGTCTCGGTGATCTCCTCCGTCGGAGCAATCAACGACGGAGGCGAAACCGGAACCGCGATCCCCAGACCACAGTCGACGTGTCCACGCGGGCCGACGGGTAAGAGTGGACCGAATTGGTAGGTGGCGCGACGAGCCATCGCCGGTCCTGCAATCACGTTTTCGCCGATCGTCTCGCGCATGAAGTGCTCGGGGGCGATGATCCGACATCGCCCTGCGGCAACTTCAGCGTGGGTGGTAACACCGAGCACGCCGCCAAAGTGATCGGCGTGTGAGTGCGTGTAGATGACAGCCGTCACCGGATACTCGCCCAGATGCTGAGAGACGAGACGCATCGCCGCGCGAGCCGTATATTCGGAGGTGAGGGGATCCACGACGATCCATCCGGTTTTCCCCTTGATGAACGTGATGTTGGAGATGTCGTATCCACGCACTTGCCAGACTCCGTCGATCACCTCGAACAATCCATGGTGAGCGTTGAGCCGAGCGTGGCGCCAGAGATGCGGATTTACGGTGTCGGGTGACGTCGTTCCGTCCCGCAGGAATTCGTACGCTCCAATGTCGAACACGACTCGCCCATCCGAATTCACGATCGTCGGGTCTTCCAGCGAGGCGACATGTCCGCGACGTACGCGTTCGAAGTCCTCTAGATCGGGCACCCACGCCGATTCGGCCGTATTGTGAGCAATCGTGTGGGTGCTGGCGTCCTTGGACTCGTTCGTCAACACGAACGGAGACTACCGAGCAACGGCTCGTTCGAAGACGGTCAGCGCCGGCGTTGGCGACGGTCGATTGCGGCTCGCTCGGATGCCTGCGCGTGAAATCAGAATCGACAACTTTCTTCAATTCTCGGTCGCTCGTCTGGCAAACTACAACGCATGACGAAACGGTGTCTCGGAAGATGGCTGTTCGGCAGCATTCTCCTCCTTGGCGGCTGCACATCAACCACGACGGAGGCAACATCGTCGACCATCACCACACCCACAACGTCGTCGACGAGCCCGACTTCAACCGACCCTCAGCAGACTCCTCCGAACGGACTCGACTCCATCACCACCGCTGACGGCATGGTTCGCACGTTTCGGATCGTTGATCTATCGGAAGATGCCTCTGCTCCGCTCATCCTGGTGCTCCATGGTTTCGGAGGTACGGCCGACGGCATGCGAACGTACGCAGGCATCGAACGATCGGTCGAGGAGACGCTCGACGAGGGCGCAATCGTCGTCTATCCGAACGGCTCCGGGGCCGACGAGGGCTTTCCGCAGTCATGGAACGCAGGTGGTTGTTGTCCCTTCTCCACTTTCGACATGGTTGATGACGTTGCGTTCCTTGGCGACGTGATCGAGTCGGTTTCGGGGAGATTCGATGTCGACCCTGATCGTGTTTGGGTGGTGGGACACTCGAACGGCGGAATGATGGCATACCGATTGGCGTGTGAACTCTCCACTCGGGTAACCGCAATCGGAGTGGCGGCCGGGGCGATGATGATCGACACATGCGCAAGCACACGACCAACGAGCGCGCTTCATCTTCATGGCGAGCTCGACGTCGTCGTGCCACTACTCGGTGGCGACGGCGCCGGAATCACGTTTCCGAGTGCACAGCAATCGATCGAGCGGTTTTCGAGTGGCAATCAAAACCGTGCACAACTCGTGACCGACGCAGATTGGACGCACGACTGGCAGCCCGAATGGGCCACGCTCTTCCTCGAGTTTCTAGCGGCGACGTAGCTTCCTCAGACGCTCCGCGAGGCGTACCGCTCGCGATGACTCGAGTGCCTTGACGCGCTCTCGGGCACGGTCACGTTGCGAGGTCAACTTGGCAATCCTCGAATTGATGTGGATCAACTGCTGGTGGAGTTGATCCTGCCGTTGCCGGAGCACCAGCATGTCCTGCGTGGCGAGCGACATGGCATGCACGGCATCGTCCCGCTCCTTGGTGAGCTGATTGCGGGCAAGAACGAACTCGGCCACCTTTGACTCGGTGTACAGACTGAAGTCCTCCAATTTCATTCGTAGACCGTGGGCCTCTTCCAACAGGTCGGCGATGAGTTGCTCGCGTTCATCCAAACTTTCCGTCATGCGAGGGCGGTCTCCGTCGTGTGATTGTTGTTTCCAGCGTAGGAGCACGAATCTGGACCTTCGTAGACTTGGCGACATGAGACGCACTGCTCTCTTGGTGCTGGCCGTGTCTGCCCTGGCTGCCACGACGTTGATCTCGGGTTGCGCGACGGAGAAGAACTCCGATCAGATCACGCTCGGATTCACGTTGGAACCCACGAACTTGGACATCAGTGGCACGGCCGGACAGGCGATTCCCCAGGTATTGCTCGACAACGTGTACGAAGGCCTCGTTCGAGTGAACGATGTCGGCATCGTCGAACCGGCGCTCGCCAGCGAGTACTCCGTATCCGACGACGGACTGACCTATACCTTCACCATTCGGCAAGCAACCTTCCACGATGGTGAACCACTCACCGTCGACGACGTCGTGTGGAGTCTCGACCGAATGCTCGATGACTCATCCACCGCCGTACTTCCGACCCAGCTCGCACAATTCGCACGGGTCCGAACGGTGACCAGCGAATCAAACGTCGTCACACTCAGTCTGAGCGAACGCGACAATGACCTCTTGTACAACCTCAGCCAACGTGGCGGCGTGATTTTCCGAAAGGGCACCACCGACTTCGCCGGGAGCGCGATCGGTACAGGACCATTCATCTTCTCCAAATGGGACAAGGGCAGCAGCATCATGTTGGAGCGATTCGAGAACTACTGGGGACGACCCGCCGATACCAAGACCATCGTCTTCCGCTACTTCGCGGATGCCAGCGCCCTCAGCAACGCGATGCTGGCCGGCGACATCGACGTGATGACCACTGTGCAATCACCGGAGTCGTTGGCGGTGTTCGAGGCGCGGGATGACCTCAAGGTGTTGAGTGGTTCGACCAACTGCGAGGTCACGTTGGGAATGAACAACTCGCGGGCTCCGTTCAACGACGCCAAGGTCCGCAAGGCTGTTCGCCAGGCGATCGACAAACGGTCACTCATCGACACGGCTTGGGCCGGTTACGGAACGGAAATCGGCAGTTTCGTTCCACCCACCGATCCTTGGTTCGAGGATTTGACCAACGTTGCACCATTCGACCAGGGCGCCGCTCGGGAAACCTTGATTACAGCGGGTGTCGAGCCTGGAACAGCGATTTCACTCGACGTTCCTCCGATCAACTACGCCACCAATTCCAGCGAATACATCGCAGCCGCGCTAGGCGACGTTGGTTTCGAGGTGAAAATTACGCCGGTCACCTGGGAAGAATGGCTCGACCGCATCTTCACAAAGGCGGATTACGACCTCACCATCGTGTGTCACATCGAACGCAACGATATGGCGATTTATGCGAATCCTGAGTACTACTTCCGTTTCGACAACGCCGAGTATCGGGACTTGATCTCTTCCGCCGGCACGGCCGGCACTCCAGCGGAACGAACCGAGAAACTTCGCAAGGCCGCCCGCATTCTTTCCGAGGAATCGGCCAGTGATTGGCTGTGGTTGATGCCGAACCTCCAGGTGGCATCGCGCGATGTTGCAGGACTCGCAAAGAATTCGGTGGGCGACTCCTATTACGTCGCGCGCGTCGAACGCGTCTAGAACGACACTGCGATGAGCGGCGATCCCCGCCGACTCACCGTTGACTTCATGGTCGTCCTGCGACGTTTGTTCGTTGCACTCTGTGGTATCGCGTTGTCAAGTGTCGTGGTGTTCATCTCACTACGGGTACTGCCGGGAGACATCGCCACCACCCGACTGGGCATCGACGCCACTCCGGAAGCCCTCGCTGCACTTCGTGACGAATACGGACTCGACCAGTCGTACTTCTCACAGTACGTCGACTGGATCGGAAACGCCGTACGCGGCGACCTCGGAACATCGATGGTCACCGGTGACGACGTTGGTAGCGAGATCATCTCGCGACTCGACGTCACCATGCCACTGATCATCGCCTCATCCGTGCTGTCGGTGACATTGGCGGTGTGGCTCGGGCGACGTACGACTCTTCGCCGTGGGCAAACGTCGGGAGTCATCGCCGATGCGCTCTCGCAAATCGGCGGAGCCGTACCAACCTTCGTCGTCGGCGTCTTCCTCATCACGGTTTTCGCGGTGCAACTGCGGCTGCTGCCCGCCGGTGGATTTCCCACCGAGGGTTGGCGGGTCCCCCTCGACGCATTGCGTTCGCTGTTGCTTCCGCTCCTCTGCCTCGCAGCTTCACAGAGTTCCGTGCTCGTACGATTTGCCCGCTCGCACTCTCTCGACTACCTGGCGTCCGATGCATTCCGCACCGCACGTTCCGTCGGTCGAAATTCCGACGCTGCCATGGCAACCGCCCGGCGACTCGTACTCACTCCGGTGCTTGGGGTCACCGCACTGCAGATTGCCACCCTGCTGACGGGTGCCGTCGTGGTGGAGAGTGTCTTTGCTCTTCCTGGAATCGGGTCGATGTTGATTCGTGATATTGCGAACCGCGACCTACCGAAGGTGCAGTCGACCTTGTTGTTGGTGGTGGTACTGGTTTTCCTCGTTCGCTTCGTGGTCGACGTCATCGTCGACCGACTCGACCCACGGCGGCTGTCTTGAAGCAAAGCATCTCGCTACGGGTTGGGGCGGGCATCCTCGGATTCATCTCCTTGATCACGGTGCTCGGATCTTTCTGGACACCGTACGACTCGCTAGTCGTCGACCCTGCGAACAGATTCGCCTCACCCACGTGGATGCACTTGCTCGGTACCGATCAGCTCGGGCGGGATGTGCTGAGCAACATCCTCGATGGTGCGCGTACCACGTTGTTGGTCGGTCTGCTCGCCAGCGCCATCGCCATCGTCGTCGGTGGAACCCTCGGAATCCTCGCGGCGACATCTCGACGCTGGATCGACGACGTCGTCACCACCGTCGCCGACGTGTTCGTGGCGTTTCCCGCGCTGCTGATTGCCCTCGTCGTCGTCGCAGCCTTCGGACCATCCACCGGTGTGGTGGTGACCACGGTTGGTTTTTCGGCCGGAGTTTCGGTCATCGTGGTCACCCGCCAGGAGGTCGTCGACATCATGCGCGAGCCTTACGTACTGGCAGCCAGATTCAGTGGAGGTACCACGGTGAAAATCGTCGCGCGTCACGTACTGCGAAATCTGTGGCCGTCGCTCGTCGTCCAAGCAACGAGCGCAGCGACCATCGCTATCGTCGCGGAATCGACACTCAGCTATCTCGGACTTGGAACCACTCCGCCAACTCCATCGTGGGGCAGGATGTTGGCTTCGACTCAGCAGTACCTCCTCGTTCATCCACTCCTCACGAGTTGGCCAGCATTGTTCATCTGTGTGTCGGTTACGGGAGTTACCCTGCTCGGCAATGGAGTGCGTGAGCGCTACGACCCCAACTTGGTACGGTAGCCCCATGCGAATTCTGAAGCGTCTCGTACTCTCCCTACTCCCGCTCCTGGTTCTTCCCGTCACTACCGCCGATGCGGTCGTGGAGTGGGAACTCGCCGAGGATGCGGTTGCCCTCGGTCTCACCGGGGTGTCGCCGCACGTCGAGCGCACGGGGACCGTCGATCGCCTGTGGTATCCGGCGGGTCTCGCTGGAACCGGCGTAGCCGACTGTTCGGACGCCGGTACGTGTGCGACCGTTCCCACCACCGGACGACTCGGTTCGGACTTCACCGCGGTGACACTGCCGAATGGAACGCGGCGCGCATACTTCGTAGAGAACGCACAAGGAACTCCGTCGAAGTCGGTGTCATCGGCCGCGTGCCTCACGACGGCGTGCACCGCCGTCGGACCATCCACGGTGACGAACTCCGAACTGACCGTCTCACAGAACGTCAGGGCATGGGGTGTACCCGACGCAGTGGTGACACCAGACGGCAAGGTGCGGCTGTACGTGGTGGAATCACCGGTTGAAGGTCAGTGCACGGAGAAACTCGCGAGCTACATCTCCACGGATGGAATCAGTTTCACGAAGGAAGCAGGCTGGCGCCTCGAGAGTGGGGTGAGCGTCGACCCTGAAATCCTGCGAGCAAAGAGCGGTGACTGGCTGATGATTCTTGCCGACGGTCCGGGATGCGGCGACCGCGTGCAGAAGTTGTACACCTCAACCTCGACCGATGGCCTCACCTGGTCCACACCCCAACGTGTGTCCGGTTCCGGTTCCGACCTGCGACGGCTCGACCCAACGGGCTACGAGGTCTCGCCGAACGTCTTCCGGATCTATTACGCCACCGCACCTGCCGGTGTCCTCGGTGACGTCACCTACACCATCAAACGCGGAATCATTCGCATCAAGGACACCACCAAGGGTGGCGACGTCGGAATTACGAAAACCACGACGCCGAGCAAGTCCAAGACCATCACTTGCGTGAAGGGGAAGATCACCAAGAAGGTGGTCGGCACCACGTGTCCGAAGGGTTACAAGAAGAAGTAGCGCCATGTGGATTGCAGTCGTGGTCGCAACCACACTGCTGTCCGCCACGGTGTTGCCAAACGCCCCCCGGAGTGACTCCGACGAGGCTTCGGACTCGTTACGCAAGAAGCGCAGCGAGTGGCGCTACACGTTTCCCGTCTCCGGACCGGAGGTGTTCTATCCGAGTGATCACCTCGACTATCCCGCCGCCGACCTCACCGGATGTCGACAACTGGTGCGATCCCCCATTTCAGGTGTGATTGTCGACGTCCGTGATGTGGACACCTGGGATGCAACGACCGACGAACCGGGCACTCGCGGTGGCCTCACCATCACCTTGCACGGTGATGACTTCGTTCGTTATTACTTCTCCCATCTCGGTCGGCTCATGGTGAAGAAGGGTCAACGTGTCGAATCCGGACAGAAAATCGCGACGGTCGGACAATCCGGGAATGCGAGGAACACCCTCTGCCACGTACATTTCGGCATCTCTCGAATTTGTCCGATGTCGGAGCAGAACGTCCGCCGCGGGGAGATTTGGCCGCAACCGTACCTCGATGACTGGAAACGAGGCATCAATACATCGCCGAATCGAGAAGTGCGGCGATTGACCCTGCGGAATCCCTCCGCATGTTTGTTGGCCGCCGCCGCACAGCGGCGCGGTGGCGACGGCTGACCGTCTACTTGTAGTAGGGATTCGCCCCACTCGCGTGATCCGTCAGATCACGAACGCTCGTGATGACACCGACCTGCTCGGTGATCATCTTCTGTACGCCCTCCAACATGGTCTGCTTGCTCATCGAGCAACCCTGACAACCGCCACCCATCGTGAAGTAGGCGGTGCCCGCATTGTCGTGTCCGGCGAACGTCACGAAACCACCGTGGGAGGCCAACATCGGATTCACCTCGACTGACACGATTGCCTCGATGTGTGCCGATGTTTCGTCGTCACGAATCAATCCTTCCACCGTCGGGGCTTTCGGACGGTTCGGGTTGCGTAGTACGAGGCCTGCCTGGTCGCTGTAGTCGAGCTCGGAACCTCGCAGGGATCCGACGTCGGTACCCGGCATGATGAACTTGAAGCCATCGATCGTGCGAACCTCGTCGGTGAACGCCGACTTGAGGAATTCTTCGAACACCAAGTCGTAGCGGAAGTCCTCGCCAGGTGCCGAGACGATGGCCAGACGAAGACCCAATTTCTCGGCATCAGGCTCGGTAGAGCGAAGTTCCTTCAGTTTCGCCAGCGCAGTCGGGGTCACCGTGATGATGGTGTCACGTGGTACATCCGATGCAAGGGGCGACGAAACTGCGTTTGCCAGTGGCGAGCTCTTCGTTTCCGACACGCCCGCAGGCTACCGAGCAGGCTGAACACGTACGCCGTCCGTGACGTTAGAGTTTCGGTCACAAGCACGGGGAGTCCGAGGATCGTCGGACTGAGAGGGTGGAGGCCACCACCGACCCGCAGACCTGATCTGGGTAATGCCAGCGGAGGGAGCAACATGACAGGACCATCGCCGGACTGCACCACGGCAATCGTGTTGATCGGTGGCGGCACCATCGACGCGACCTCCGTCGGCTCACTACCGAAGGATTGCCTCGTCGTCGCCGCCGATTCGGGCGTGCACGTCGCCGAGCAACTTGGACTCGATGTACATGTGGTCATCGGTGACATGGACTCGATCGACGCGACCGCGCTCGCAGCATTGGCAGCACTCGGCACCAACGTGGTGCGGTTCCCCACCGACAAGAACGAAAGCGACACCGAATTGGCGCTCCGACATGCAGTCGGCCTTGGAGCCCGACACCTGATCATCGTCGGCGGTGGCGGCGGACGGTTGGACCACCAGTTGGCGTCGTTCTCGGTCATGTTCCTCGAGGTACTGCGTGGAGTTCGAGTCGAGTCACGAATCGCGGGTTCGCGGGCATTTGCCGTACTGGACGACAAGCCAGCGACCATCGTTTGCACGCCAGGTGACGTCATCGGACTGATTCCGTTCGGTGGGGATGTCCACGGTGTGGTTACCCGCGGTCTGCAGTGGGCATTGGCGGGCGAATCACTTCAGGTTGCGGCATCTCGGGGAATCAGCAATCGTGCGGAGGGCTCAGAAATTTCCGTGGCGGTTGGTGCGGGTCGACTCATCGTGACGGTCGATCCGACGGAGCCCGGGGAACATTCAACATGAACAGGGTCCGTATCGCACTTCTCACCTGCCTTACTGGCATCGTCGCCATGAGTTGCGCCGCCAACGACGTCGATGACGTGACAGTATCGACCACCCCAGATGAATCGACCGTCACCTTGCGGCTCCTCGCCCATGACTCGTTCACACCCACCGACGGCATCTTCGACACGTTCACCGAGGAAACCGGCATCGCAGTCACCATCGTCCGTGGCGGCGACTCCGGCGTGCTCGTCACCAAAGCCGTGCTCGCCGCCGGCAACCCGGAGGCCGACGTGTTGTGGGGCGTCGACAACACCCTGCTCTCTCGGACACTTGACGCCGACGTGTTCCTGTCCTACCGAAGCGTGCATGCTGCCGACCTCGACCCACGGGCACTCGAACTCGTGCCGAATGATGAGGTCACTCCCGTCGACTCGGGAGACGTGTGCATCAACTACGACAAGGCGTGGTTCGCCGAGCAAGGCCTCGCACCACCACTCACATTGCAGGCGCTCACGTCATCGAGTTATCGCGACCTCCTCGTAGTCCCCAATCCAGTGACATCCTCGCCGGGACTCGCCTTCCTCCTGGCCACCATCGCCGAGTTCGGCGACGAATGGCAGCAATGGTGGACGACCATCCGGGAGAACGGGGCCCTCATCGTGGACTCATGGAGCGATGCCTACTACGGACATTTCACCGCGGCATCGGAAGGAACCCGTCCGGTGGTCGTGAGTTACGCGACGAGTCCACCCGCCGAAGTGTTGTTTGCCGATCCGCGGCCGAACGAAGCACCCACGGCGATTGCCGCACTGACCTGCTTTCGGCAATACGAATTCGCTGGAATTCTCCGGGGAACCAACCACGAACAGGAGGCACGCCGACTCGTCGACTTCTTGGTGTCGAAGTCGTTCCAGGACGATCTCCCACTCACCCAGTTCGTGTGGCCGATCAACTCCACTGCCGTGATACCGCGCGAGTTCCTCGATTTCGCACTTCGTCCTGAGAACCCATTGACCATCGACCCTTCCACCATCGCCACGCGTCGCGCTGAATGGCTCGATCGGTTCAGCGACATCATGTTGCGCTGAGTACCTCCGATGTCCGACCAGATCTTTCCGCTCCGTATCGGTCGAGTTTCGACATTCGTGGTCGCCGTCTGGATCGGAGTGTTCCTCGTACTGCCCGTCGCCACGTTGATCGTCGCCGACCTCGGGCTCCACGATGTCACTCGAATTCTTGGACAACTCTCCACCTGGCGGCTCCTGTGGTTCTCCGCTTGGCAGGCGGCCGTCAGCGTGCTCGTGACCGGTCTGATCTCTGCTCCGATTACGTGGTTGATCGGACGGCACCACTTCCGAGGACGATCGATCCTTCGCGCCGTTACCACTGTGGGATTTCTCCTGCCCTCCGTGGTGGTGGCTGCAGGAATCCAAGCGGTGCTTCCGAGCGCAATGCAGTATTCGGTGCCTGCCATGGTCGTCGGCCATGCCTACTTCAACATGGCGGTGATGGTTCGAGTGGTGGGGTCGCGCGCCGAGCTGTTCGATGATCGAATCGTCGGCGCGGCGAGTCTGCTCGGTGCTTCGCCGCAGTTCGTGTGGCGGACCGTCGTTTGGCAGTCGGTCCGTGGATCGGTGATTTCGGCATCAGTAGTCACCTTCGTCTTCTGCTTCACATCCAATGCAGTCGTACGCCTACTCGGTGACCCGCGACGAAGCACCATCGAGAGCGACATCGCCCGGAGGGCCTTCGGCATCGGTGATATATCTGGCGCAACGGTGTTGGCACTTCTTCAACTCTTCACCGTTGCTGCGATCCTGGGCTTGGCCAGTGCGCGTTGGGCTGGTAACGATCGCGCATCACAAGGCACGTCACCAAAACTTCCCGGAATCCCTTCCCACCACAGAACTACTGCTGGAGCAATCATCGTTGGTACGACGGGATTCGTCGTGGCTCCATTGATGGCACTCGTTTGGCGGTCGTTCCACGTCGGCGAAACGTTCTCGCTCGAGGCGTGGCGGTCGATCTTCGAACCGATGTTCCTCTCCACGATTCGAGGCACGTTTCGCATCGCTCTCACGGCGGGCGTCGTTGGTATGTCGTTGTGCGTCCTGGCGACGCTTGCCATCGTGCAGTTGCCGCGGCTCGGGCGTGTCGTTGACGCATTGGTCATGTTGCCAATCGCCATCTCTCCCGTAACCGTTGGTCTCGGCCTCATACTCACCTTTGATACCGGTTGGTTCGATTGGCGAGCCGGGTGGTGGCTCACGGTCATTGCCCATTCCGTCGTCGCTCTACCGCTGGCCGTACGGGTGTTGCTGCCCGCATGGCGAACGACTCCACACGGTTTGCACCGGGCAGCCGCGAACCTGGGTGCCGGCGCGTGGCGCCGTCTCGTCGACGTGGATCTTCGACGAATGAAACCCGCGATGACGGCCGCGTGCGGGCTCATCGTTGCGGTATCGCTCGGTGAATTCGGTGCTGCGTCGTTGCTCTCGCGAGATGGTGCCGAGACGATGCCCGTTGCAATCGCCCGCCTGCTCTCCCGCACGGGTGATGCGTTCCGAGCCCAGGCGTTCGCTCTCGCTTCGCTCCTGGTCATCGTGTGCCTCATGGTGCTCGTGACGGTGGAGATTGCGCTCATGAGAGGCTCACGTGCTGCGCGTCGCTGATCTCACGGTGGACCGTGGAGGTCGACGAGTGTTCGGTGGTGCGGCGCTCACGGTTCGTGCCGGTGAGCGCCTTGCCATTCATGGCCCGAGCGGTTGTGGGAAGACGACGCTGCTCCATGCCATCGCCGGACTCATCAAAATCGAATCCGGAACGATCCACGTCGACGACGAAGACGTCACGCTTACTCCACCGCACCGTCGCGGTGTCGGGCTGGTGTTCCAGGACAACCAATTGTTCACGCACATGGACGTTGCCGACAACGTTTCCTATGCATTGCGGGTACTCGGCATGAGCAAGCGGCTCCGACGTGAGGCTGCCGCGGAGTGGCTGACTCGTGTGGGACTGCAAGGTGCGGCCGACCGGCACGTCTCCGAACTGTCCGGAGGCGAATCCAAGCGTGTGGCGCTCGCGCGCACCTTGGCTGGGTCACCGAGCGTGGTACTGCTCGACGAGCCACTCACCGGACTCGATGACCAACTCCACGGACGACTACTCGCCGACGTGCGGGAACTCTTCGACCACCTCGGCACCACCGTGGTGCACGTGACGCACGATCGTGCCGAGGGTGCCGCGCTGTGCCACCGTTCGGTGGAGTTCGAATCGGTGGCACATCATGGGTTCCACGGTTCTCGGCCGCCAGACTGAGACTCGTGGATAATTCGCCGTTCGTAGTACGCCGAATCACACTCGAGCAGGCGATTCCCGTGCGCCTCGATGTGCTGCGACGAGGCACACCCTCGCAGGACGCCAACTACGACGGCGACGCCGAGCCCACCACGGCGCACATCGGTGCCGTCGTCGCCGATCACCTACCCTCCGTCGTCGCAACTTCCACCTGGTTGATGCGACCGTGGTCGGCTGATCCCACCCGAGGAGCCGTGCAATTGCGTGGCATGGCCGTGCTGGATGACTTTCAGAATACGGGTGTCGGTGCAGCGCTCATCGCGGCGGGCATTGCCCATGCGCTCGCATCCAACGCCACGTACGTGTGGGCGAAAGCTCGCGACAGCGCCTTGTACTTCTACGAACGGCGGGGGTTCACGGTCGACGGTGATCAGTTCATGGAACCCGCTTCAGGTGTGCCGCATCACCTCGTCGTACTCGAGCTCCGCCAATGACTTACGACTCGAAATCCACCTTCGTGGTGTACAGCGCTGCCGTTCCGTCGGAGAGTACGGCATCGAAATCGAGGGTCCACTCACCCGGCGTCGGTACCGTCACCTCGTAGTGGAAGTGGTTGATTCCGCTCTTCTCGAACCACAACACCAACGTCGAGAGCGACGAGTCGGCGGGAATGAGGTTGCCCGTCACCGAATCCACCTGTTGCAACTTCCCACCCGGAGGCGAGAACTCCATGTGGATGATCACCGAACCAACTCTCGTCGGGTCGACGGTGACATCCGCAATGACGTCCTCCGCAACGAGAGACACATTGAACGAGTCGGCTCCACCGTGATCGTGTACTCCCTCCTTGGGTCCTGCAACGTCACCTCCACACGCGGTGAGGGCGACGACGAATACGAGTACGGGGAAGGATTTTTTACGAAGCATCTTCAATACACCTGCGGAGCAGGAACGCCATCCACGGTAATACGGTTGTAGAACCATGCGAGGCGTTCGTTCGGTGTGAGTTTCAGGATCGAATCAGGCAGGGTGGTGAGTCCCATCGGTTTGCGGGCGCGCCATGCCATGAGTTGACGGTCGAGGTCGTAACGAACGAAGAGCGGTGTCCAGTCACGATGATCGAACCCGATGTCGAGATCGGCGTGATGCACCTCGGTTTCGCACCATCGCATCAGGACCAGGTCGACGATCGGTACGCGGGCACCGCCGGAATGCGACTTGATGCCAAAACCCGCCCATGTCGTCGCCGATGCGGATGCCCAGGCAGCCTCCAAGGAGTAGATCGAAACGCGGACGTCGGTGACCAATTCACTCGCCGATCGTCCTGCACCGGCCTCGATCTCCGCGGAACGGGTGGAAGTTCCACCCACGTATTGCTCCACTTCCATCCCCCGCGTTGCCGCTTCGAACATTCGAACATGACTGTCCGCATTCCGCGCCAGATGACTGAGCACGTGACCCCGCGACCAACCCGGCAATGCAGTCGGCGTTCGACAGTCGTCGTCGCTCAAACCGTTGATGGCGCTCAACAATCGCTGATGCGCGGCTGCTGCACCGGACACTTGAGCATCGAGTGCTCGCGCTGCCGACTCGTCCAAGTTGCCTATCGATTCTCGATGGTTCGAAGCGGCACGACGACCACCGTACCGTCCGTCTCGTGAATGACCCGCGCGGAAACACCATAGAACTCCGCGAGCGTTTCACTGCGCAGCACTTCGTTGGCGGTTCCGCGTGCGACCGCGACACCCTGGTGCAGGAGCAATAGTCGATCGGAGTAGAGCCCGGCAAGTGTCAAGTCGTGCATCGCGGAGATCACCGTGAGGTCGCGACTATGTCGGAGTCGATCCACCAATTCGAGGGCATGCTGCTGATGCCCGAGGTCGAGGGCACTCGTCGGCTCGTCGAGCAGCAAGACCGCGGCCTCTTGTGCGAGTGCGCGCCCGATGACGACTCGCTGACGCTCACCACCCGACAGTGTGCCGAGCATTCGACGGGCGTACACACCGAGTGAAAGTTCCTCGATGAGGTCCGCAACGATTGCACGATCAGCGGCGGAGTCTCGACCGAACGTCGGGATGTATGGATTTCGACCGAGCATCAAGTAGTCCACCACCGACATGTCATCGGGTAGCAGTGGGTCCTGGGGAACGAACGCCACGCGACGCGCCAGCTCGCGTGCGCCGAAGTCGGTCACGGAACGCCCGTCCACCTCCACGACTCCCGAGTACTCGACAAGTCTTGCCACTGCGCGCAGCAACGACGACTTGCCGGCACCGTTGGGTCCGATCAGGCATAGCCACTCGCCTCGCGCCAACGTCTCGTCGATATTGGACAGCACCGCACAACCGCCGTACTCCACCCGCAATCCGCGTAGTGCCAGCGAACTCACCGATCGACCTCCCACCGACCAATGACGTTCATTGCCTGACGTCCCTCATCCGCAGCAGGAACAAGAAGAACGGCGCGCCGAAGAACGCGGTAACGACCCCGATCGGTGTCTCGGACGGCGACGTGAGGATTCGACCGGGCACGTCGGCAGCGATGAGGAATGCCGCGCCGGCGAACATGCTGAGCGGCATCACGATTCGATTGGAGGCGCCCGCCAGCAACCGAATCGCATGGGGAACGATGATGCCGACGAAACCGATGAGCCCGCTGACGGCTACGGCGGCGGACGTTCCGAGGGTCGCTGCGAGCACCACGATGATCCTCACCATCGCAACGTTCACCCCCAGGGCCCGTGCTTCGTCGTCGCCAACGCGAAGCACGTCGATGATTCGCCGATACGACAACAGGGTGATGGCGCTCACACCGATGTACGGAAGGACGAGACGTACATCACCCCATGTAGCCGAGGTCAGTCGGCCGAGGATCCACGAATACACCTGTCTTACAACGTCGTTGTTTCGCTGGAGTACGAAGGTTTGCATCGCGGTGGTCAAGGACGTGACTGCCACACCGGCCAGTACGAGGGTCGTCGCCGAACGCGAACGGCCGAAGGCCGTTCCGATGGTGTACGTGAGCACGACGGCAACGAGACCACCGACGAATGCGGCGAGTGGCACCGGATCGATCGCCCACGTCGTCGTGGTTTCCCTACCCACGGCGAACGCCACCGTTGCACCGAGGCCCGCGCCGGCAGCCACACCGAGCAGATACGGGTCGACCAACGGATTGCGAAAGACTCCCTGATAACTCGCCCCGGCCAACGACAACATCGCGCCCACCAGTGCCGCCAGCACCACCCGAGGTGCTCGAATTTGCCACACGATGTTCCACTGTGCCTCGCTGACTCCGCTGTCGAGCGAAATCAATGGGAGGTGATCCAACATCGCAATCGGCACGCGCCACCAGGTAGGCCCGGCTGGACCGAGCGTCACTCCCACGACACCAGCCACGAGCACTGCGAGACCACCCGACAACCACCACGCGGATCGACTGCCGGACATGGGCGGAATCGTCAACGCAGTCACCAGAGAGACGACACTTCGTTTACGACTTCGCCAATACGGAGGTGACTGCGTCGGCAACGCTACGCACCAAATCGACGAGGCGGGGTCCCCATCGCGAAGCAATGTCGTCATCGAGCGCAACGACGGCTCCGGTCGCGGTTGCCTTCAACTCGCCCCAGCCATCCCGAGCCGCAACCGTCTCTGCGGACTGCGCACAGCACTTCGTGTCGGCGAGGAAGATGATGTCCGGATTCCTCTCCACGATGATTTCCGCCGAGAGTTGCGGATAGTCGTTGCCCTCCTCGACGCCGTCGGCGATGTTTTCAAGGCCGAACAAGGCCATGATGCCGCCGATGAAGGTGTTCGAGGTGACGGTGTAGGGGGTCGGGTCAAGTTCGTAAAAGTACGTCAGCGGCGGATCGGTTTTGGTGACTCCTGCGGCGATGTCATCGATCTCCTGCTGCATTTCGCTCGACACCTGCACTGCTTCGGCAAGTTGGCCGGTGAGAGCACCAAGTTGCTCGATCTGCTCGTATGCACCTGGGAGGTCGGCGACGGCACCTGCGGTGAACACCGGAATGGCGAGGGTGTTCAGTTGCTCCACGAGGTTGCCCGGGTCGTAACTGATGATCACCAGGTCGGGTTCGAGTGCAGAAATCGCCTCGACGTTCGGTTGGTAGGCATCGAGTTGCTCGAGCGATGCGGTCTCCGCGGGAAAATTGGAGAAGTTGTCCACGGCGACGACACGGTCGCCAGCCCCGATGGCGAACAACATCTCGGTCGCCGTGGCCGACATGGAGACGATTCGCTGCGGTTCGTTCTCGAGCGTGAGCTCTCCGACGGTCACCGGGAAATCGGCGATCGACTCCGCCGATTCCACGATCGTCGTCTCGGGCTCCACCGAGTCGCTACTCGAGTCGCCACAAGCGACCAGGGTTGGTACCAACAAAAAAAGGCCGGCAATGCCGACCAGTCGAGACGATTTCATGATGTTCTCCTTGCTCTTCTCGCGAGAGCGGTTGATGGGGCATGATTGTCAGGCGACCGGACTCGCGATGCTCGACCGAGGTCGAACTTCGCATCACCGTTGCGGGACAGTGCCGGAATCTCACCGGACTTCGCTCACGAACATGCACCGCAACTATTGCTGCGGTGAGCCGACAGTAGCAGGTCCGTTATCGCGCGACGAGGCTGGCGAGGCGTGAGATTCCCTCGCGGAGGTCCTCGTCACCGAGTGCAAACGAGAATCGCGCATAACGAGGCGCGCCAAAGGCTTCGCCCGGCACGAACGCAACCCTGGCTTGCTCGAGCACCATATCGGCCAGTTGCATGGTGTTGGCGGCGGTCAGACCCGCGATGTCGCGATGCAGAAGTCCGGAGAAATTCGGGAAACAGTAGAACGCACCTTGTGGTTTCATACACGTGACGCCAGGTATTTCGATCAGCATCCGATGCATCAGACTCCCGCGTCGCTCGAAGGCGGTTCGCATCCGTGAAACGTCATCCAAGCCGCCGGTCAATGCCGCCAACGCCGCGTACTGAGCCACGTTGGAGACGTTGCTCGTGGTGTGGCTCTGGAAGTTGATGGCGGCCTTCATCACGTCCGGCGGCCCGATCATCCAACCCACGCGCCATCCAGTCATGGCATAGGTTTTCGCAACGCCATTGACGATCACGCAACGATCGGCGATCTCGGGTACCAACGTGGGCATGGAGTGGAACTCATGTCCGCCGTAGGTGAGATGCTCATAAATCTCGTCGGTGACCACCCATACGTCGTTTTCGACAGCCCACCTACCGATGGCAACCGTCTCCTCGCGCGAGTACACCGCGCCACTCGGGTTGTCGGGGGACACGAAGAGCAACACCTTGGTGCGAGGAGTCTTGGCGCGCTCCAATTGCTCGACGGTGACTTTGAATTCGGTCTCCTCGGTGGTGTCGATCACCTTGGGTATGCCGCCCGCAAGCGCAATTGCCTCGGGATACGTGGTCCAATACGGCGCCGGACAAATCACCTCGTCGCCCGGGTCGCACAACGCGGCGAAAGCCACGAACACGGCGTACTTTCCGCCCACGGTCACCAACACTTGCGACGAAGCGCACCCAAAGCCACTGTCGCGCTTGGTCTTGGCAGCGATTGCATCGCGCAACGCAGGCAAACCCGCTGCTGGCGTGTACCGATGGGCCCTCGGATCCCGCGCAGCCTTGACCGCCGCCTCCACGATGTGCTCGGGTGTCGGGAAGTCGGGCTCGCCGGCGCCGAACCCAATGACGTGTTCACCCTTGGCCTGAAGGGCCTTTGCCTTTGCGTCGACCGCCAACGTCGCCGACTCGGCTATGGAGGCGAGTCGTGCCGACACCCTCGACTTCATGTTTGCGGATGTTGAACTCGACGACATCCCTGCCATGCTAAGACGGTGACGAAGCAGCCCACCACGCCGTTCGAGATTCCCACCACCTTGTTGCCACGCGATGGTCGCTTCGGTTGCGGCCCGTCGAAGGTTCGAGACGCGCAACTCGACGCCCTCGCCACCGATGGACGTCGGCTCATGGGCACCTCCCACCGTCAGGCACCGGTGAAGAAACTCGTCGGCTCCGTGCGAGCGGGACTACGTGAGTTGTTCGGCCTCCCCGGCGATTGGGAGGTCGTCCTCGGCAACGGTGGATCCACCGTGTTCTGGGATGTTGCCACATTCGGGCTCATTCGGGAAACCAGCCAGCATCTGGTGTTCGGGGAGTTCTCCCAGAAGTTCGCCGACGCAGCTACTGCCGCACCGCACCTCGGAGATCCACTGGTGGTGGCGAGTGAACCCGGAACCCACCCGTCGCCACGGGTCAGCGTGGCGGACACACTGTGCCTCACCCACAACGA
>SXPW01000026.1 GCA_005793785.1 Actinomycetota bacterium
GAGCCGACCAACCACCTCGACATCGATGCGAAAATGTGGATGCTCGAGTTCCTGCGCAACTACAAGGGGGCGCTCCTCGTCATCAGTCACGACCTCGAGCTGCTGGACGAAGCAATCACGCGAGTGTTGCACCTCGACCGTCCGGCGGAAGCCGACACGGGTCACATCGTGGAGTATCGCGGCACGTATTCGCAGTACCTGCGTGCCCGCGAAGCGGACGAGGCTCGGGCCACGAAGATGGCGACGCAACAAGCCAAGGAGATCGAGCGACTGCAGCGGGTCGTGGACCGCTTCGGTGCCAAGGCATCGAAAGCATCGATGGCCAAGAGCATCGAAAAGCGCATCGATCGCCTCGACGCCGAACGTGTGCATGCACCGCGCACCAAACGCACCCTGGCGGTGAAGTTCCCCGACGCGCCGAGTTGTGGCGAAACCGTGTTGACCGCCACCGGTTTGCGAAAGACGTACGGTGGCCCGGACGTCTTCCATTCGGTGAATTTCGATCTCGGGCGGGGTGAGCGCCTGCTCGTCCTTGGTCTGAACGGTGCGGGCAAGACGTCGCTGTTGCGGATCCTCGCCGGCGAGTCACGTGCCGACGACGGCGACGTGGAGTTCGGCTACCAAGTGCAGGTTGGTTACTACGCACAGGAACACGACAATCTCGTGGGGGAGCGCACGCTCATCGATCACATGCGCGAGATGGCACCGGTTCGACTGGGTCTCACCGAAACGCAACTGCGCGGGATGCTCGGATCGTTCGGTTTGTCGGGCGACAAGGTGTTCCAGGAATCCTCCACGCTCTCGGGCGGAGAGAAGACCAAATTGGCTCTGGCCATGTTGATGGTGGGTCGCAACAATCTGCTGTTGCTCGACGAGCCGACGAACAATCTCGATCCCTCGAGCCGCGACGCCGTGGCGGCCGCACTCTCGGAGTGGAACGGAGCAATCGTGCTCGTGAGTCACGACACCGACTTCGTCGCACAGTTGTCGCCCACGAAGGTGCTCGTGATGCCCGACGGTCAAGTCGACTACTACAGCGAGTCCTGGCTGGACATCGTGAGCCTTGCGTAACGATGGACGCGTGAGCCTGGCGTAACGATGGACGCGTGAGCCTGGCTTCCCGCCTCCTAGTGTTTTCGCGATGACCAAATCACCGGCGCCGTATCCCGATGAGTCCGACGGTTACTGGATGCACTATCACGACGAGGACAGCCAAAAACTTGCCGACGCCATCATCGCGTACGCCGTCGATCGCATCCGGCTCGACCCACCCCCGCTCGACGCCCCCAAACCGTTGAGCGTGCTCCAACGCGAGGTTGGCGAGACCATCACGGCCGAGGGTCTCGGCGCGATGAAGGCACTCGAGATCTTCACCCAACAATTGGCGCCGTCGTGCATCAGCGTGGATCATCCGTTGTTCCTTTCGTTCGTTCCGGGTGCACCAACGGAGTCATCCGTGCTCTTCGATCTCGTCGTCGCGGCTTCCAACGTGTATGGCGGCTCGTGGTTGGAGGGCGCGGGTGCGGTGTACGCCGAAAATCAGGCGCTGCAATGGCTGGTGAGTCTGGCCGGACTCCCGCCGACGGCGGGTGGTGTGTTCGTGAGCGGAGGGACGGCTGGGAACCTCTCGGCACTCATCGCTGCCCGTTGGCAGTGGCGACAACGAGCCCGCGGTGCGATGGATTCGCGTCGACCGATCATCATCGCTTCGGGCGGAGCGCACTCGTCGGTTGGTCTGGCCGCCAACGCGATGGACGCCGAGTTGCTCCACGCGCCGGTCGACGACGCTGGTCGCCTCACGGCGTCGGCGGTTCGCTCCACGTTCATGGCTTTGAACGACGTCGATCGGGCGCGTGTGTGTGCGGTCGTGGCCACCTCGGGTACCACCAACATCGGCGTCATCGACGACTTGAGCGGTATCGGCGACTTTGCCCGCGAACATCAGGTGTGGTTCCACGTGGATGGTGCGTACGGTGCGGCTGCACTCTGTGCCAAGAGCGTCCGACATCTGTTTGTCGGAATCGAACAGGTCGACAGTCTCATCGTCGATCCGCACAAGTGGCTGTTCGGACCGTACGACTGCTGTGCCCTCATCTATCGCGATGTGCGCATCGGTAAAGCGGCGCACACCCAGAAGGCCGAGTACCTCGATGTGTTGATCCAGGATTCGACGGTCGCCCTCGACGAGGCCTACAACCCCGCCGACCTGGCACACCATCTCACACGTCGTGCGCGCGGGCTTCCGTTCTGGTTCAGCCTCGCCACCCACGGCACCGAGGCCTACGAGGAAGCGATGGAGATCACCCTCCAGGTCACCCGAGACGCAGCCGACATGGTGCGCAATTCCTCGCACCTCCAACTCGTCGTGGAGCCGTCGCTGTCGATCATCGTGGTGCGACGTTTGGGGTGGCAACCCGCCGACTACACCCGCTGGAGTGATCGCATGCTCCACGACGGCCTTGCCTTCGTGGTGCCCACCACGCACAACGGCGAAACCGTCCTACGGATGTGCTTGGTGAACCCGCGCACCGACCCGGCGCAGATGCAGATGTTGTTCGACTCGATGCGAGACTGACGGTCGGGATGTTGCGAGCATGATCAAGACGCTGCGGTCCGTCATCTCGCTACGCAAGTTCGATCCCAACACACGCCGCCGCCGTCTCGCCAAGTGCGGCGACATCGACGACGTTCGCCTGCTCGCCAAACGACAATTGCCGGGTGGGGTGTTCGACTACTTCGACGGCGCTGCGGAAACCGAATGGTCGATGGCCAACAATTCGGCGGCCTTTGCAAACGTGCGACTGCAACCACGCGTCCTCGTGGACGTGTCGAACGTGAACACCGCGTGCTCGGTGTTGGGACAATCGCTGCCGTACCCCTACGCGTTCTCGCCCACGGGGTTCACGCGCATCGCCACTTCGGCGGGGGAGTTGGCGGTGGCAAAGGTCGCCGCCCGACATGGGGTGCCGTACACGCTCTCGACGCTCGGTACCCGCAGTATCGAAGAAGTAGCGAAGGTGTCGAGCGGTCCGCTGTGGTACCAGCTGTACGTCTGGAAGGACCGCGGACTGTCGCGGGAACTGGTGCAGCGTGCGAAGGCGGCCGGCTACAAGGCCATCATGGTCACGGTCGACACCGCGGTGTTCGGTCGTCGCGATCGCGACGTGCGCCGCGGCTTCACGCTGCCACCCAAGATCGGATTGGAAACGTTCATCGACGGCATCCGCCACCCGCGCTGGACGCTCGATTTCATCACGCACGAGCCGATCACGTTCTCCGCGGTCGCGGGTCGCGGCGATGTCGACGGTTCGACGGCGATCACGCTGTCGGATTACGTGAACAGCCAGTTCGACGCGTCATTGTCGTGGCGCGACCTCGACTGGGTGCGGAGCGAGTCCGGCTTGCCGATCATGTTGAAGGGCATCCAGACCGCGACCGACGCCCGAACGGCGGTCTCCGAGGGTGTGGAGGCGATCGCGCTTTCCAACCACGGCGGTCGTCAATTCGACGGCTCTCCCGCCCCGATCGAACTGCTGCCCGAGGTGATGGATGCGGTGGGTAACGGCATCGAGGTGCTGATCGACGGCGGTGTGCGTCGTGGGAGCGACGTCGTGAAGGCGGTGGCACTCGGTGCGCGAGCCGTCATGTTCGGTCGACCGTACCTCTACGGTCTCGGCGCGGCTGGTGAGCTCGGTGTCGAGTGGGTGATCGACTATTTCAATGCGGGAATCAGGCGAACGATGGCACTCGTGGGAGCCACCGACCTCGCGGCATTGCGGTCGAACGGGGCGCTCGTCGAGCGCGGATAATCATTCCGAATTGCATCGCAGCGGCGGGAGCCGCCGCCGTTACTTCTTCGTGCGACCGGTGGTCTTGGGTTCGGCCTTCTTGACCGTCTTCTTGCGGGTGCCGTAGCGCTTGTTGAAGCGCTCGACGCGACCGGCGGAGTCGATGATCTTCATTTGACCCGTGTAGAACGGGTGGCTGGCGTTGGAGATGTCGAGTTGCACGAGGGGATAGGTGCTGCCGTCGGTCCATTCGATGGTCTTGGAAGGATCGGTCTTGATGGTGGAGCGCGTGAGGAAGCGGTAGTTGGCGCTGGAGTCCTCGAAGACGACGAACTGGTAGTTGGGGTGGATGTCTTTCTTCATGGCTCGTTCAGCGTAGCGGCGGGCGATTGGTCGGGTGGTTGCGTAGCGACTGCGGCGAGTCGCCCCATAGACTGACGAAATGCCCAATCGTTGTGACGTACTCGACAAGAAGCCGTCGCGGGGTCACTCGGTGTCGCACTCGAACATCAAGTCCAAGCGCTCGTGGCGCGTGAACACCCACAAGCGTCGTTTCTGGTTGCCGTCCGAGAAGCGTTGGGTGACCATGTTCGTCTCCGCCAAGGGCATCCGCACCATCGACAAGCGTGGCATCGAATCGGTCGTCGCTGAAATGCGCCGCAACGGCAAGAAGATCTAAGGACGTCCCAACATGGCTGCCAAGAGCAAGGACCGTCGTCCAATCATCAAGTTGCGTTCCACCGCCGACACGGGTTACACCTACGTGACGCGCAAGAACAAGGTCAATTCACGCGAGCGCCTCGAACTGAAGAAGTACGACCCCATCGTGCGCAAGCACGTAATCTTCAAAGAAGAGCGCTAGACACTCGTCGCGTCGCGCTATGCGAGCGCGGCGGCAAAGTCGTTGCGAACGTCGTCGAACGCCTCCAGGCCGACCGAAACTCGCAGTAACGACTCGTTGATTCCCGTAGCTGCCTTCACGGCAGGGTCGACGGAAATGTGGGTGCTTGAAGCCGAGTGCGAAATGAGCGTGTCGGGACCGCCGAGCGTCACTGCACTGCGCACCAGGGTGAGTCGTTGGAGGAGTCGCCGCGCCTCGTCGATTCCTCCGCACAATTCGATCGACATGAGGGAACCGAACCAGCGCATTTGACGCTTGGCCAACTCGTGCTGCGGGTGACTGGCGAGCCCGGGGTAGTTCACCCGCTTGACTGCTGGATGGGTCGACAACCACTCAGCGAGACGTTGGGTGTTCTCGCTCTGCTGGCGCAAGCGGGCGCCCAGCGAGCGGATGCCCCGCACGCCGTTGAGCGCATCGAAAGGTGAGGCCGTTGCTCCGTGCAACACCGCGTACGACCAGATCGTGTTGATCAGGTCGACATCGCCAGCGACCACGCCGAGCGTTGCATCGTTGTGTCCGGCGATGCCCTTGGTGGCCGAATGCATGGTGAGAGAGACGCCGTAGGCACACGGCTGTTGTCCGAGCGGCGTGGCGAGCGTGGAGTCCACCATGGTGTATGGCCCCTTGATTGCACCGAGTGCGGCGAGATCGACGACGTCGAGATGCGGATTGCTGGGAGTTTCCGCCATCACCAACATGGTTTTCCCCGGCTTCACTGCGGCGGCGAATTCGCCGGCGTTGCGACCGTCCACGTAGGTGACGTCGATTCCCATTCGCTTGCATGGTCCGTCGAGGAACGCCAGTGTTCCGCCGTAACAGTTGCGCTGCGCGACGATGTGATCGCCGGTCGAACAGAGTGCGAATACCACCGACGCAATCGCTCCCATTCCGGAGCCGAACGCGAGTGCCGCCGAGGTTCCCTCGAGTTCCGCTATGGCTTGTTCGAAGGAGTGCACGGTGGGGTTCCCGTATCGGGAGTAGAACCCCGGCTGATGGAGGTGTTTTGCCGCCGCATTGGTGCCGTCCAAATCGGTGGTGTCCCACGTGGTGGAAGCCCACAGTGCCGGCGCGAGGGCGCCCGACGTATCGCGACCCGCGGTGATCGCCGTGGTTTCGGGTTGTTGCTGACGCTCGGCCACGCATTCACGCTACTTACCGACGTCATCGGCACCTCGTAGAGGCTGGTTGATTAGGGTCGCAGTGTGCGTCGCTGCGTATTGTGCATCGCCGGATTGCTGCTCGTCGCGAGCCTCGGAAGTGCCGGTTCGGTGTCGGCCGACGGCGGCTTGAGTCCGCTTTCCGGGCTGCCGGGTGGCGAAGGCAAGCCGGTGGTGATGGTGAAATATGGAAACGCGCGCCCGGATCGCCCGCACTACGGGCTGTATCAAGCCGATCTCATTTATGTGGAGGAAGTCGAGTGGGGTCTCACTCGAATTGCCGCGTTGTTCAATACCAGGATTCCGACCGTGGTCGGTCCAACCCGTAGTGCGCGAATCTCCGATCTCGAAATTCTGGAGCAGTTCGAGAGTCCGGGGTTGGTGTTCAGCGGCGCCAATGACGTGCTCCTGAAGGCGGTTCGCAAGAGCAATGCCGTCGCGCTCTCTCCGGCCGAGCGTCCCGACTTCTACTACCGCAATTTGTCCAAGGAGGCTCCGCACAACCAAATGGCGCGACTGGCTGGACTGATGGCCAAGGAGAAGAGCGTGAGCGTCGTCGAGGACGTAGGTTTCCGATTCGACGCTGCAGCGCCGCTCGGGGGAACCAAGGCCGCGAGATTCCAGGCGTCGTGGCCCTCGGCAAGAGTGAGTGGAGTCTGGACGAAGTCGGGTTGGCAGATTTCGTTCGATGGCGCAGTGCATCGCGACGCGCAAACCAAGGCCGTTCTCACTCCGCGCACCGTGGTACTGCAATTCGCCGAACATCGGGAGTCCGCATATGGCGATCGGTTCGGCGGGAAGACCCCGCTCGTGAAGACCGTCGGATCGGGTCGTGCCATCGTACTTCGCAATGGGCAGAGTTTCGAAGCTGAGTGGAGTCGGCCCGCTGCCGAAGCAGGAACGACATTCACCGTTGCTGGCGCGCCACTTTCGTTCGATATCGGTCAGGTGTTCGTCGTGCTCGTCGATCAGAAAGCCAAGAAGGGAACGGTGACCGTCAATGGGTGAGTGGGAGATCGGGCTGAACGTGGCCCACGATCGGGGCATCATCGACGAAGGGCTGCGCGACCGACTCGCGGCACTGGAGTTCGAGCGGGAGATCGAACGCGAACGGTTTCCGATGCGGATTGCGCTCATCGTCCTCGGTGCGATTCTCCTCGTGTCGGCCGGATTTGCGATCTTCATCCGAATTCTCGGTGATGACCCCTCCGAGGTTCTCGCTGCTGCGGTGCTCGCGTTGGTGGCGGCAGTAGCAGAAGCCGTTGCGTGGTTGGTACGACGTGCAAAACCGGTGACGTTCCTCGCCGGAATCATCGGGTCGTTCGCCGGCGTGCCACTCGGATTCGCCGTGGCGCTCCTCATGCCGAACGAGCCGAATTCCGGTGCGGGAGCCGTCGGGGCGTTGATTGCGTCGGCGTGGTCGGTGCTGTGGTATCGACGAACGACGAGCGGTTTGTCGATCGCGGCCGTGGTGCTCGAGATTGCGGCCTTCGTCGTGTTCGTCGGTGAGTGGTCTGATCTGAACATGGAGACCATCGGCGTGGTGTTGTGCGTGGTGGGAGTGCTGGCTGCGGTGGTATCGATTTTCGGTCGTCTGAAGCCGAGCTTGCCACCGCTCGTCGCTGCACTCATCGTGGTGGGTTGGGGATGTCTGGCACAGAACTCCTACGGCGGCGATGTGATTGCAGTGATTGGAGTCGCGATCTCCGCGGTGCTGTTCCTCGTTTCCTACCGTCGCGCCGAAGCACTCATGTCGGCGGCAACGGCGATCTCCACCGGTGTGTGGGCAGTGGTGTTGACGGGAGCCCTTACCGATGGCGCGCTCGCACCGCTCTTCGTCGCAGCCATCGTCGGTGCTGGTCTCGTCGCCTGGGGCATGCGACTCTCGCGTCGGTAGCCTGACGACGTCCGCGTCAGCGAACGTGGCGACGTGGCCGACTGGCTAGGCACGGGCCTGCAAAGCCCTTTAATCGGGTTCGATTCCCGACGTCGCCTCAA
>SXPW01000027.1 GCA_005793785.1 Actinomycetota bacterium
ATCACGCCGACTGTGGTACACGCAGACTGGAATCCGTCGAGGAATGAGCTGCTTGCGATGGTGCGAATCGAATCGGACACCGTTGAATCTGCGACTTGATCCGCTACGGCGAATGCCGAAAATACCGACTCTTCGGCAGCCCGTACGGCAGTCCCGGGAAGATTGAACGGCGTCAGCAACTCTGCGACCTTCGGCCCGTATGTCGAGGCGAACACGCTTCCAATGATTGCAACACCGAGAGTTCCACCGACCTCCCTACTCGTGTCATTGATCGCGGATCCGACCCCTGCCATGTCTCGCGGCAATGACCCCATAACGGATTCCGATGCCGGGCTCGTAACCAGTGCCAAGCCACTTGCCATCAGCACCATCGACATGACCAAGGGACCGAAGTAGGCCGTTTCTGCATCCTGAGTCCCGACCCAGGTGATGGCGACACCCATGAACAGCAGACCAACTGGGACAACCCGTTTCGGACCGAAACGAAGAGCGAGTCGGGCTGCCACCGGTGCAGTCATGCCGGCTCCGAGTGCGAATGGCAACGTGCGCAACCCGGATTCAAGGGGTGCGTATCCACGGACGAATTGAAAATATTGCGTTACTAGGAACGTGAATCCGAACAGTGAGAAGAACGCGATGGCAATCGCTGACGTTGCGGCTGTGACACGCATGTCCCGGAAAACCCGGATGTTGAGGAGCGGATGTGGAGTGCTGCGTTCCCTCCAAATGAACACGGCGAGCAACGCTGCAGTTCCGATGAATCCACCAATGGACGCAGTGCTGGTCCAGCCACGATGTGGCCCCTCGATGATCGTGTAGACGAGAAGTGATACGAAGCCGATGGAGAGCAGGAAGCCGGGAGTGTCGAGCGTTTTGGCATTCGGGTCCCTTGATTCGGGTACGAAGCGCCATTGAAGGACCAACGCCAGTACGACTATTGGGATGTTCACGAGAAATATCGAGCCCCACCAGAAGTACTTCAACAGCAGGCCCCCGGTCACTGGGCCGAACGCCACTGCCGCACCCGACACCGCAGACCAGATACCAATTGCCTTTGCGCGATCCGACGGGTTCCGAAACACGTCGATGAGAATCGCAAGCGTTCCTGGAAACACCATGGCGGCACCGATTCCCATGAATCCGCGAGCCGCGATGAGGCTGCCTGTGGAATCGGTGAATGAGGCCCACGTGGAGAACAGCCCGAACAGAGTCATCCCGAGTTGCATCAGGAGTTTTCGTCCGAATCGATCGGCGAGGCCACCGCACGCCAGCAGCAACCCGGCGAATACGAGTGCATAGGAATCGACGATCCATTGCAGTCCGCTGGTTGTTGCTCCAAGCTCGCGCGCGAGCGTGGGTATGGCCACGTTGATGATGAGGTTGTCGACCACCACCAGGAATACCGAAAGGCAGAGGATGACGAGAATCCACCAGCGTCGGTCGTGAATTTTCGGGTCCGGATGGACGAGGAGATTTTCGGTTGTCATGTTGACACTGTCTAGTACGAGAACTTGATAGTGTCAAGTCGTGGTGACGACACTTCGCGAAAGAGTCATGGCAGCGGCGGTGAGATACATCGCCAAGAATGGGCCAGACGGGTTATCGTTTCGGCAGATTGCTGCGGATGCCGGCGTCAGTCACCAGGCTCCGTACCACCACTTCGGTGATCGAAGCGCGATTTTCAGTGAAATCGCGCTCGATGGCTTCCGAAAATTCACGGAAGTGATGAGTGCTCCTTCTTGCCGCGACGAAGATACAGATCTCGCGGTGCGACTGTGCGAGCGTTACGTCGACTTTGCAATCACCAACAAGGGATACTTTCGCGTGATGTTCCGCGCCGACTTATGCCACATGGACGAGTCACCAGATACCCAGAAGGCGGCAGATGCAGCGTTCGAAACGCTTTTGGTGGCCGTGCAGGAGATTCTCGGTGACACCGCTTCGGTCGACGACATTCGCGTGCAGGCCACTGCGATGTGGTCGACGGCGCACGGCTTGGCGACGCTGCTGATTGATGGACCGCTCGAGCGCAAAATCGGTAAGGTCAGTAATCGTCGTGCGCTGGTGCGCGCGGTGGCTCAGCGAATGGTCGACGGCGTCACGTCGTAGTTAGCGCAACGCGATCTCGTAGCGCAACGCCCTGGCGAGTGTTGCGCCGTCACGGCAATCATCTTCATCGAAACCGTTCATGGTGAAGCCGGCTCGTTCGGCAGTGCGTCGCGACGCGAGATTGGTCTCGGCAATTCGTGCACGAACCACGCGAGCGTCGGTGGAACGACCAACGATGGTCCGAAGGCTGCGGAGGGCGTCGGCAGCGGCTCCGCGTCCTCGGCTCCATGGCGCCACCCAATAACCGACGGAAGCGATACCGTCTCGAACGTGGTGAATTCCCGTCATTCCGACAGGGTCGGCGGACTCGGAGTGAACGATTACGTACGCGGCGAGCTCACCTGCGCGGTCCCTCACGAACGACTCGGCGTGTTCACGTGTGTAGGGACGGGGCACCATCGTGAAGCGCTGTATATCGGCGTCCTGACACGCACGATGAATCCACTCGGCGTCTTCCGGTCGTAGATCGCGCAATCGGTGCGCGAGCACATCGAAGTACACCTGAACGACTTGTGTATCGTCGGTGACGACTTCACCAATGCGGGTCCAGTACTCGCGATGGCTCACACGAAAATCAGCAGCGTTCAAGTCACCTTCTGCCTCGGCAAGTGCGAACTCGTCTGGCACGTCGGCGAACCGGGTGATTTCTACGCGGGTGACCCGCAGCGTTGCTACATGTTTGCGGTCGTTGTCGACCATGGCCAGACATTCACCGACATGCTCGACGGGTTCGCCTTCCTTGGCGTAATCGTGGAGCAAGCCCGCAGTTGCGCGTTTGTTGCCGTTGACGATGAAGTCAACGAGGCGAGTGCGGCTCTCGCCGGGTGTTCCGAATTCGATCGAACGCAGCGAGTCGACGACGGTGAATGCCATCGTCGACTCGCGCGTTCCTTCGACTATTTAGCCCAGAGACTGAGCAGATCGTCGCTCACCACGGGGCCGAAATCGCCACCATTGGCAACCAAGGCAAAGAGGAAGAGGCCAGCACCGGCCATCGACACGTTCTTGAAGAACGCAATGGTCTCGGTTTGCTTGGCTTGCGGATCCGATTGGGTCCAGAAATCGTGCATCTTCAGCGCCATGGCGAGAAGCAAGACGGCCAGTACCAAAGCGCCGAGGTCTGCGTAGACGCCGAGCACCACCGAGAGGCCGCCGAGCAGCAAGAGCAGGCCCGAGAGCACCACCGATGCCTTGGCAGCGGGGACCTTCTTGAACTGTGCGTAGCCGGTCATTGCTTGGGTCTTGGTGAAGTGGTTGATACCACTCGACACGAAGATGAG
>SXPW01000028.1 GCA_005793785.1 Actinomycetota bacterium
ACAGCCACATCATTTACGACGTCCTCCCCGACCGCTACGAAATCGTCCATCAGCCAGACATCCTCATCCTCGAAGGACTCAACGTGCTCCAGGTCGATTCGCGTGCGAACGAATTCGTGAGCGACTACTTCGACTTCTCCATCTACCTCGACGCCCAAGAGGCGCTCGTCGAGTCATGGTTCGTGGAACGCTTTCATGCGTTGCGACGAACGGTCTTCCAGGATCCCGAGAGTTTCTTCCGCCACTTCGCCGACCTCACCGAACAGCAGGCGGAAGCACTCGCACATCAAATCTGGGAGACCATCAATGGTCGCAACTTGCGCGAGAACATCGCGCCGACGAAGGGTCGGGCATCGCTCGTCATCGAAAAGGGCGACGACCACCGCGTCACCGACGTGTTCCTGCGCAAGTTGTAGCCGAGCGCCATCGCGCCGCGGGGCGATTATCTGTGCAGTGAATTCAGGTAGTTGTACACGGTGATACGCGAGACACCCATCGCATCCGCAACGTCCTCCACTGCTCGGCGCAGGATGAATGCCCCCCGTTCATCAAGGAGCCGAATCGCCCGCTGCTTTTCTGCGCGCGAGAGCAACGCCAGTTTGCCGCCCAGTTCCTTCTCCACGGATTCGATCAGGCGCTCCATCGCACCATGTAGCGCGGGGAGCCGAACGCCGGCCACCACGTGACCCTCCCACACCAAGGGCACATCGGACTTGCTCATTTCGCTCTCCGATACGAGGGACGCGCCGAGCGCACTCAGTAGCGGTTGCACCGTGTCGAGCAGTGGGTGACGGGCGGTCATGCGTCCTGCGTGCGCGCGACACTGACGCTGACGAACGTGGCACCATTCGCATACGCGGCGCGCATCATGTCGCCGATGACCGTCGGCATCGCCGATTCATCGATGGTGAACGTCGAACCAAACGGTCCGAAATCGACCGCCACACCGTGGTGTTCCACAGCCGCAACTGCTTGGGTGACGTGCGGTCCTGGTTGTCCTTCGACGAAAGGCTCGACGGTGAACTCCACGACCAGCAACGACATGAGAAGCCCCAGCGTAGGGGTGAGGGCACCACCTACGATGAGTCCATGGCAGAGAACCCACAGACGCTCGCGGCGCGCGATGTTCACGGCACCGCACAGCAACTGTCGTCGCACGTTGACGACCTGTACGACGGTGCCGTGGCTCTCCGACGTCGGCTCCACGAGTGGCCGGAGGTGGGCAACCACCTACCCACGACCCGCGAGGCAGTGCTGGAATCCCTCGACGGATTGCCACTCGACATCACCCTGCACAACTCCACCAGCGGTATCGCAGCGTTGCTCACCGGCGGAAAGCCCGGCCCGACCGTGATGTTGCGGGGCGACATGGACGCGCTTCCGATGCCCGAGGACACCGGACTCGACTTCTCCTCCCGCAGCGACAACATGATGCACGCCTGTGGTCACGACACCCACACCGCGATGCTCGCCACCACGGCGCGATTGCTGTCCGAACGCAAGGACGATCTGCCGGGGCGCGTGCTGTTCATGTTTCAACCGGGCGAGGAGGGCCATCACGGGGCCAAATTCATGCTCGAGGAGGGGCTCCTCGAGGTGCCGCCACTCGCGGATGGAACGGCGTCGCCCATCACTGCGGCATACGCAATCCACATCACCACCGCGATACCCGCAGGCTGGATCACGAGCAAGGGCGGTCCGATCATGGCGTCGTCGGACACCTTTGAGATCGTCGTCACCGGCAGGGGCGGGCACGCATCGGAACCGTTCCGGACCCTCGATCCGATTCCAGTTGCCTGCGAAATCGTCCAGGCACTCCAGATGCACGTCACTCGGCGCATACCGGTGTTCGATCCGACGGTCATCACCGTCACCCAAATCCACACGGGCACAACATCCAACGTGATACCTGAATCCGCGTACATCAACGGCACCATCCGCGCCGTGAGCGAGTCGACACGCAAGAAGGTGCACGAAGGGCTGCGTCGTGTAGCGGAGGGCATCGCCTCGACGCATGACATGTCAGCGGACGTCAGCGTCAAGATCGGCTATCCCGTCACCGTCAACGACGGACCGAGTTCCACGTTCGGCTTGGAGGTTGCCGATGCCCTGGTCGGCGCGGACAAGTCGGTTCGTCTACCGAGCCCGGTGATGGGTGCCGAGGATTTCTCCTACGTGCTCAACCAACTGCCCGGCGCGATGATGTTCCTCGGCGGAACGCCGGAGGGCGTGAACCCCGCAACCGCCGCACCGAACCACTCCAATCGGGTGATGTTCGACGAACGGGCGATGAAAACCGGAATCTCGTTGTATGCATCGCTGGCATTGCGCACCCTCGGTGTCCGCCTCGCGTGAGGTGAATTCGTGACCAGACCATTGGAGGGTATTCGCGTTCTCGACTTCACGCGCGTGCTCGCCGGACCTCACGCCGCGCGAATGTTGTGCGATCTCGGCGCCGAGGTGATCAAGAGCGAACCACCGGAGGGCGATCTGACCCGATTCGGTCAACCACGTCTCAATTCCCTCGCCACCTACTTCATCCAACAGAACGTCGGGAAGTTGAACGTGTCGCTCAACTTCGCCGACGCACGTGCAGTCGACTTGGCGCGACGCTTGGTCGACAAGAGCGACGTCGTCATCGAGAACTTCCGTCCGGGGGTGATGAGTCGCCTGGGCCTCGGCTACGAGCAGTTGGCGGAACGAAACCCACGCCTCGTCTATGCCTCCATCAGCGGGTACGGTGCCACCGGACCGTGGGTGGACCGTCGCGCCTATGCCCCCGTAGTGAATGCGGAGGCCGGACTCACCAAGCATCAGGGCGACGTCCGCAACGGCGACTATGCCAACGATCCGTTCAGCCACGGGGACGTGTATACGGGAATGGAGGCTGCTGCTGGAATCCTCGCAGCCCTCTTTCAACGAGAGCGAACGGGACGCGGTCAGTTCATCGACATCTCGATGGCAGAGACACTTCTTTACGTCAACGAACACGCGCACGATCAGTTGTGGGAGGGTGACGTGCCTGCCGACTGGATTCGGTCGTTCCAGCCCGCTGACTATCCGGTACTCACCACCCGCGACGGCAGCATCGTCGTGGTCAGCGGACACCCCGCGTCGAAGACCAACTTCGGATGGTTTTGTGGTGCCATGCAACGCAACGACCTGCTCAACGATCCTCGGTTCCTCGACGTACCGAGCCGCTTGGCGCACCTCGATGATTTCACGGAACTATTGCGAACGTGGGCGTTGACGATCGAGAACGCCGATGAGATCGAACGAATCTTCGCCGATCATCACCTCGCAACCGGTCGCCTGCGCAGCGTGTCCGACATCGCCACCACGGAGTGGGCGCGACACCGGGGAGTCATCACCGAGGTGTCCGATCGTGGCGGCGGAACGGTTCGAATTCCGCAGAGCCCGTGGAAGTTCAGTGATGCCGACGTGCGTATTCGGGGCATTCCGAAGTATCGGGGGGAGGACAACGATGATGTACTTCGTTCGCTACTGAACCTCGACGACTCAACGCTTCGTTCGTTTGCCGAGGAAGGTGTGACGAGCAGTCACTCCCCTACGAAGTAGTCCTCAGCGGCCGCTGTGACCGAATCCGCCGCCGCGATCGTTCTCGTCCAACTCGACGACCGGTGACCACTCGACCTGTGAGATTGCCTGAACGACGAGTTGCGCGATGCGATCACCGCGCTTCACCTGATAGTCACTCGATGAATCGTGGTTGATCATGATCACCTGCAATTCGCCGCGGTATGCCGCATCGATGATTCCTGGTGTGTTCACCAGCGAGATTCCGTGTTTCAGCGCCAGTCCGCTGCGGGGCACCACCATGCCCATGTGCCCGACGGGAATCGCCACCGCCACGCCAGTCGGAACCAGGACGCGACCACCACGAGCGGGAAGCAACGCGTCCACTCGCGCATACAGATCGAGCCCAGCATCGTCGGGGTGTGCCTTGGTCGGAAGCGGTAGCTCGGCATCGAGGAGCAGAATCGGAACGACGAGCGACGAAGCCACCCCACGACGATACGACGCCCGCCGTAGTGTTGAGTAGTGCTCGTTTGGCTGGACCTCGAGATGACGGGACTCGACCCCAACGTCGATGTGATCGTGGAGATTGCCTCGCTCATCACCGATGACGACCTCAACATCGTCGCCGAAGGTCCCGATCTGGTCATCCACCAGCCCGAATCGGTGCTCGCCAACATGGAACCCATCGTCGTCACCATGCACACCGAATCCGGATTGTTGGATGCCATTCGCGCGTCACGTACGACTCTCGCCGAGGCAGGTGCGGCAACGCTTGCCTTCATCAAACAACACGTTCCCGATGTACGTTCGGTGCCTCTATGCGGCAATTCGATCGGCACCGATCGACGATTCCTGGTGAAGTACCTGCCGGAGATCGAGAACTACTTGCATTACCGAAGCGTGGACGTCTCGAGCGTGAAGGAACTCGCCAAACGGTGGTATCCGAACGCCTCCATCTCCCGGCCGACCAAGACCGGTGCTCATCGCGCGCTCAACGACATCCGCGCGAGCGTGAAGGAACTTGCCTTCTATCGTGAGTCGTTCTTCGTGCCGTCAACGAGTGGCGATGGTGCGACCCCGCCAGGTAACCCTGCCAACGACGGCTGACCGCACCAAACTCCGAATCGCAACGCAGGCAAACACCGTTGCATGCAACGGATACAACAGCGCACTCACGGCCCCAAAGTTGCCGATTCGCCTCGCCAACACCCACACCTGCACCACCGACGCGACGTACATCCACGGTGAGGTCAGTACGCCTCCACAGAGCGACGCCACCCATGCGATGATGATCACCGCGGACCAACGGGGAACCGACACCGCGCCAATGGCGGTGTTCTTCGTCCAACCCTCCACGAGTTGTTTCCAGCCCTCCCGATACATGCGGTACTCCACCTGATCGGGTCGCGCCAAATACGCCAACGACTCGGGCATCACCCGTGCCAACGCCAAGTCCTCGACCACTGCCACCCGCACCAGGTCATGCGAGTGTCCAGCCGACTCCGCGTAGACATCCTTCCGTACGGCCATGAACGGTCCATAGGCAACTCGACGGCGCGCGTTTCGCGTCTGCATGCTCCCCACAAGCGAGGAGATCACGTTGAACAACATGCTGAAGCGTTCCACCGGACTGCCCGTGCGATGCCAGGGCATCGCGCTCACCAGCGCGTCAGGATGTTCGGCGACCTTCGCCACGAGATCGTCGACGCCTCGCGGTCCGACGCGCACGTCGGCATCGATGAACACCACGACGTTGCGGCTCGCGTGCCGTACCCCTTGCCAGCACGCATGCGACTTGCCCGCCCACCCGCTCGGTAGCGAGTCGATGTGGATGACCGTGGCTCCACCCTGCTTCGCCACGTGGGCCGTGCCGTCGCAAGAATCGTCGTCAACGACGATGACCTCGTCGGTCTCCCGCAGGACGGACCGCAGTGACGTCAACAACGTGGGGAGATTGGCTACCTCGTTGCGACATGGGATGATCACGCTGACGGCTTCACGTTCGAACCTCGTCGCCTGCGGAAGTTGCTTGGCGCGCAGGAATCCGAGCCACCCTGCGCACCAAGCCACCGTGAAGATGGCAAGGCTGACGGTGGAGGGTTGGTCGGACCAGTCCACCATGTACTACTCGGTCACCACCTGTACGTACGATGCCGTCTCGTCGCCATCACAGACGTGCAACACGGTCCGGGTACCGAGTTCATGGACGGCAACGGTCAACTTCGCACCGGGTTCGACCGAACGATGGTGCTCCACCGTCGCATGCAACGGCGCGCGACGGTGGCGATGAAGAGCGAGGTACTCCTCCAGCGGTTCCCAATACACGGCATTGTTGAGGTGCCCCACGGCATCGAAATCCGTGAATCGAAGTGGCTGGCTGAAGTGTGCATCTGCTTCGGCAGAGTCTGGGACATCACGTCCGACCAATAGTCGCGCCGACACCTTGCGTCCCGCCGCGGATACGCCGATGAGTTCGCGAAAGCGTTCGGAAAGTTGCAATGGCTTGAGCGTCTGTAGATCCACCCGCACCCAGAGTGCCGCGGCTTCGATTGCAACGGGTTCACCACCTCCGACGATCTCGATGCGTGTGCGACGTTCGGCCCAATGTGAACCGACACCTCCGCACCACGTGGTGAGTTTGAGATCATCGAGGTACTTCGGAAAATGGTGCACCCACATTTCGGTGCGACGCACCACCCAGCCATGCGGGTCGTCATACTTTCCGTCGAGCGCATCATCCGTAGCGATGTCCTGGAGGTAACGCGCTACCGCATCCAAGCGCAACCGTCCCTTTGGCGTTACGTCCCCGAGTCGTACTCGTCGCTCACGTGAATACGTTCGTCCGATGTTCGGAAACGGCGACGGCTCCGACGGATGTTGCACATGCGACACGGCGACGACGCTACCGACCATCATCGGCATGGATAGCCTCGCTCCCGTGCGCATTCGTCGACCACTCTTGGTCGTCTCGCTCGTCGTCGGATTGCTCTTTGCAATCATCGGTGGATGGGTGCTGTCGGATGAGGAGGACAGTTACCGACTCGTCGGCACCGTCGGCAGTATCGGACTCAACAAGGTGTCCGAAGGCAGCGTTCTCGCTTCGGTCGAACTCGAGGATGCGAGTGGACGACTGATCTCCACCGACTCGTGGCTCGGCACCCCTCTCGTCGTGAATTTCTGGTTCTCCACCTGCGAACCCTGCCGACGCGAATTCCCGGTGCTCGTCGCAGCCGATGCCAATGATGATCGGATCCGCTTCATCGGCGTGAACATCAACGACACGGCCGAGGTGGCCACGGGCTTCATGTCGTCATACGACGCAACGTTCGACAACTTCTTCGATCCCGACGGACGACTCACCAGTGCGATGAACATCGCAACCGCCCCGGTAACGCTCGTCATCGATGCCGGCGGGGTCGTGCGGCGTCAACTGACGGGAGAGATCACCGGGTTGGCGCTCTCGGAAGCACTCGCCGAGGTGTTTCCATCGTGATCGGACTCATCGACGGCAGTTTCTCGTATTCGCTGTTGCTCGGCATCCTTGCGGCCGTCAACCCATGCGGATTCGTCCTGCTGCCCGCGTATCTCGTCGCGTACCTCAGCGTCGACGACGCCACGGATACCGTCACGCGACTCCGACGATCGCTCTCCGTCGGGCTCTCGGTATCGAGCGGGTTCATCATCGTGTTCCTCGTCGTCGGAGTGATATCACGAGTTTTCACCAACTGGATCGAACTCAACGCCAAGTACGCCGCAATCGTCGTTGGAATCGGGCTCATCGTCTTGGGGGTGCGAATGCTCACCGGATGGCGGCCACGCCTGTGGGTGCCGTCGCTTGCCGGAGAGTCGGGGCGCCGTGGTTCGCTCGCGATGCTCTCCTTCGGTGTCGTGTATGCCGTTGCCTCCATCGGCTGCACCATCGGGCTACTGACCACCGCGATTTTCGGTTCCTTCACCCGGCACGGGTTCATTTCGGGTGTCCTCAGTGTCGCGCTCTACGGCTTGGGGATGGGTCTATTCGTCACCGCTCTCACGACCGCCTTGGCGTTCGCCAAACAGTCCCTGCTCCGAGCAAGTCGCATGCTCATGACCGTCGTCTCGCATGTCTCGAGCGGACTGGTGTTGCTGACCGGCGTGTATCTCACGTGGTACTGGTACGTGGCGATCACGGAGCATCCCGACGCCGGACCGCTCGTCACCACGCTCGGCGGATGGCAAACGAACATCGTCTCGCGCATCTCCAATCTCGGCGCAACCGTCGTGACGCTGGCATGCGTCGCGACCATCGGTGGAGCGCTGATCATCGCGCTACGCCGTGGTCACGTCGGTACCTCCCGATGAATCTTGCATATCTCCTGGAACAACCGGGTGTGGAGGAGGTGTCGGAGTTGCGTGGCAGGTTCGGATTCATGGCGTTCCATGGTGGTTCCTTGGAGGAACGAACGGACCTCATCGCACGAAGCGCAGCCGAACAATCAGATTCGTCGTACTACGGGGTGCATCAACCCGCCGGACTGCGACAACACGTTCCGTCCCATCGATTCACGGTCGACCAGTCACCCGTGCTCCGGGACTTCCTCGCGCATATCGACATCGTCATCACGGTGCACGGGTACGGACGCCGTGGGCTCTTCACCACGATGTTGCTCGGGGGTGGCAACCGATCGCTTGCGCGTCATGTCTCCACCCACCTGCGTCGAGCGCTACCTGCCTACGGCGTGATGGATGAGATTGAACACATCCCCAAGGAATTGCGTGGCCTGCATCCGAACAATCCGGTCAACGTGCCACGCTTGGCAGGAGTACAACTGGAACTTCCGCCACGAGTGAGGGGCACAAGTCCATTGTGGTGGGACTGGGAAGGCCCACACCCGACGCCACATACCACCTCACTCATCGCCGCACTCGCCGAGTCTGCGCGAACCTGGCGAGCAGACGACTCAGGGAGCGAGACGCTCGATCGACCAACCGGCACTTGATCGCACGTAGTGGAAGCGGTCGTGCAGGCGATTTGGTCGGCCCTGCCAGAACTCCCACTCCGTCGGCTCGATCAACCAGCCACCCCAGTCGCTGGGACGGGGAACCGCACCGTCGTCGAATCGCTCACGCGCCCGAGCGAGTCGCTCGTCGAGCACGGAACGGTCGGCAATCGGCTCCGACTGCGGTGACGCCCATGCGCCGAGTTGCGAATCACGGGGGCGTGAGGCGAAGTAGGCGTCACTCTCTGCGTCGCTGAGTCGAACGACCATTCCACGGAATCGGACCTGCCGATGCAAATCGAGCCAGGCGAACGTACCCGCCGCACTGGCGGTTGCCGCAACCTCCCGACTCTTGCTACTCGAGTAGTTGGTGTAGAAACTCACGCCACGCTCGTCGACACCACGTGCGAGGACGACCCGCGCATTCGGCGTACCGAAATGATCGACGGTGGCCAACGTGAACGCATTCGGCTCCGCCACACCGGCACTTGCCGCCTCCGCATACCACGCATCGAACTGCACCACCGGATTGGATGCAAGATCGGAACGATCGAGTCCCGCAGTCTCGTACTGCACTCGCCGATCGCGCAGGCTCATTGCCGTTTGGTGGGAATGATCGTGGCGCCTCGCATGTACGGGTGCAGGACCGCTGGAATGGCGACCGAACCATCTTGATTTCGGAAATTCTCGAGTATCGCGGCCCACACCCGTGGAACCGCGAGTGCCGATGCGTTCAGCGTGTGGACGAACTCGGTGCCCTTCTTGCCATCGCGACGGAACCGAATGTCGCCGCGGCGAGCCTGGTAGTCGCTGAACCAACTGATCGAGCTGACTTCGAGCCACTGATCACAGCCAGGTGCATAGATCTCCACATCGATACTGCGGTGGTGGCTCTGCCCCATGTCGCCCGTGCAGATCTCCAACAACCGATACGGCATCCCGAGTGCGGCGATGGTGGCCGTCACCCGTTCGATGAACTCCTCCAGCATCGCGGGCGCATTCTCCGGCGTGGTCAGCGCCAGGATCTCCACCTTGTCGAATTCGTGACTCCGCAGCATGCCACGCGTATCGCGGCCGGCCGAGCCTGCTTCCCGGCGAAAGCACGGCGAAAACGCCATGTAGCGCACGGGTAGGTGTGACTCGTCGAGAATCTCGCCGGCATGCATCGAGGTCAACGGTGCCTCGGCAGTCGGAATGCACCACAGATCGTCCCTACCGATGTTGTAGGCATCGTCGGCGAATTTGGGAAGTTGCCCCGTCGCGGTCAGCGTGGCGGTCGTGACCAGCGATGGTGGTCGGATCTCTTCGAACGCATCGGCATGTCGGTCGAGGGCGAACTGACACAACGCACGAGCCAACGTCGCCCCCAATCCTCGCTGCATCGTGAACATCGCGCCGGAGATCTTCACCGCGCGCTCGGCATCGAGGATTCCGAGCGCCATGCCAGTTTCCCAATGAGGCACCCGCTGGTGGGCCGCGAACTCCGTGGGCATCAGCAACGGCCCTCGGACGACCTTGTTGTCGTCACTGCCAGCACCGTCGATGGACTCTGGGTGGGGCAGGTTGGGAATGCGAAGCAGGACATCCCGCAGCGTTGACTCCACCTGGAGGTACTCCTCATCGAGCACTTTCTCGCGATCACCGAGTGTGCGGCTCTCGGCCATGAGTGGTTCGGCATCCTTCTTGTCGCGGCGCAACACCCCGACTTCCTTCGAAAGCTCGTTGATTCGCGCCCGGGAGGCATCACGTTCGGTCACAATGTCACGAAGACGCACGTCCAGGCGAAGTGCGTGGTCGAGTTGTTCCAAAATCTCCGGTTTTGCTCGTCGTGTCAGCGCAGTGCGAACTTGGTCCGGTTGAGTTCGCAGCAACCTGACATCTATCACGCTCGCCAAGGCTAGTGCTGAAGGAGGTGGAGCGAGTTTGATGTCTACCCTGTTCGTAGTGAATCCCACGTCGACAAGTACCGCACTCGAAGTGCGCGGGCTCGTCATCGCGTACGGCGACATCACCGCCGTCGACTCGGTGTCATTCGACGCGCGACACGGAGAAGTGACGGCCATTCTCGGGCGAAATGGAGCGGGAAAGACCTCCACCATCGAGTCGTGCGAAGGTCTGCGGCGACCGACCAGCGGCTCACTTCGTGTTCTGGGTCGTGATGTCACCGCAATGGACGGTGCGCTGCGATCGCGAATCGGCGTGATGCTGCAGGACGGTGGAATCGCTCCGAGTGCTCGGGTACTCCCACTCGTGCGGCATTATTGCCGACTGTACGACCGAGGTGTCGATGCGCATGATCTCGTTACGAGGGTGGGGCTCCAACACCGAACGAGTTCCACATGGAGACGTCTCTCTGGTGGTGAACGCCAGCGATTCTCCCTGGCCCTCGCGCTGGCGGCGAGGCCAGAGATTGCCTTCCTCGACGAGCCGACTGCCGGTGTCGACCTCGACGGACGCGAAACGGTGCGCGAGATCATCTCCGACCTGACGAAGAGTGGGTGCTGCGTCATCCTTGCCACCCATGACCTCGACGAAGCGGAGCGAGTGGCCGACCACGCGGTGGTATTGCACCATGGGAAGGTGGTGATCGATGACTCGGTGGCTCGTTTGTGTACCCCCAGCCGTCGACTCGAGGACGTCGTGCGAGAGGCCACGCGATGAAGTTGATCGTCGCCCATACCAAGATGGAACTCGCCACGTTGGTTCGCAATTACGAACAACTGTTGCTCATCCTCGTGATTCCCGTCGGAATCCTCGTCTTCTTCGGAAGCGTCGACGTGCTTCCCGACACCGTCACCTTGACCCGATTGGTGTCGTCGGTACTGACCCTCTCGATCATGTCCACGGCGATGGTGAGCACCGGAATAGCCACGGGATTCGAACGCTCTTACCACGTCCTCAAGCGGCTCGGTGCAACTCCGCTCGGTAGGAGTCGACTCATCATCGCCAAGGCGACCTCGGTGGCAATCATCGAGGTCGTACAAATCGTCCTCCTGGTCGCGATTGCCTCGTCCATGGGCTGGTCGATTGCCAATGTGACCTGGTGGAAACTGCTCTTTGCCATCCTGCTCGGCACCGCCGCGTTCTCGGGTATCGGCTTGGCATTGGCCGGACGTTTGCGGGCCGAGGCGAACCTTGCCGCCCAAAACGGTTTGTACCTCGCTCTCCTCGCGGTTGGGGGCATCATCGTGCCCATCGACGAACTTCCCGATGCGATGGGCGTCGTCGCACGCCTTCTCCCCTCTGCGGCATTGGCCGAGTCGATGCACATCTCACTCGGCGGAATGACCAGTGACGCGTGGTTCAGTTACGCCTCGGGTAGTGGAGTGTGGCTCGACCTCTTCGGGTGGGCCGTAGTCGCACCGCTCGTGGCTGCACGGTTGTTCCGCTTCGACGGCTGACTCAACTCTGAGATTGCATCATTGCGAAAATTGAAGCAGCATTGGGACTATGAATTACTCCGAGTTCCGTAATGAGTGCATCAATAAGTTCTGCTGGAGTCACATCAAACGCTGGATTTCTTACCTTTACGTTCAATGGTGCCCATTGCACCGATTGATACCCCAATACCTCCCTGGCGGAACGCTCCTCGATCTCGATCTCTGCCCCGCACTTTGCGTGGAGATCAATCGTCGAAATCGGGCAAGCTACGTAAAACGGAATGTCATGCCGCTCCGCGAGAACTGCCAAGGTATACGTACCAATCTTGTTCGCAACATCGCCGTTTTCGGCAACACGATCTGCACCAACGATAACAAGATCGATTTCTGCTTTGGACATAAGGTGTCCGGCCATGTTGTCACTAATCAAAGTGGTGGATATGCCTTCCTCCAGAAGTTCCCATGTAGTTAGTCGAGCACCTTGCAGCAACGGTCGAGTCTCGCCGGCAATCACGCTCAAAGACTTGTCGGATTCGTAGGCGGCACGAATTACCCCAAGTGCGGTGCCGTAACCTGCGGTTGCCAGTGCTCCAGCGTTGCAGTGTGTCAGTATTCGAGCACCTTTCGGAACAAGGCTGGCACCAATTCGGGAAAGTCTCAGGTTGTTTGCAATATCCTGCTGATGAAGACTGACGGCCTCAGCGACAAGCGCACTCGAAACCAGTTGTGGATCGGTCGTACCCAAGTTTTTCACAACATCCTGCATCCAGCGAACCGCCCAACTGAGATTCACCGCCGTCGGCCGACACTTTGCAATTCGTTCGCACGCTGAATTCAAAACAACAAAATACTGCGAACTGTTTGTCGCTCCTACGCCTTCCAAGGCTGCAAGTGCGACACCATATGCCCCAGCGACTCCGATTGCTGGAGCTCCACGAACCACCATCGCCCTAATGGCACTTATCACATCGTCAGACGTTTTGCACTGTACATATACGACTTCAAACGGAAGCTTGGTTTGATCAAGTAGCTCTAAACAGTTGTTCGTCCAACGCATAGTTTCAATTGGCATGGTCAGTGGCCCGAAAATTCCATCAATGAATACGGAAGGACCAAATTCCTCCTCAATACATCTGACCCGCCCAAGTCTGGCAGGTCTATGAGGAATGCGGCATGGTCTACGGTTGCACCCAGGTCTCGCAGAAGTGAGATCGTCGCCGCTGCAGTGCCTCCCGTAGCAAGTAAATCGTCCACGACGAGAATGTTCTGACCATCTTGAATCGAATCCTTGTGAATTTCAATTCGATCGACTCCATACTCAAGTTGGTAATCTCGTCCAACCGTGACGTCTGGTAGTTTCCCTGGCTTTCGAACCAATACGAAGCCAACGCCCAATGCGAGGGCCAGAGGTGCTCCTATAACGAAACCACGAGCTTCAATTCCGACCACAGCGTCAAACTTGATTGTCGAATATCGTTCTGACAGGCTTCTAACTGCATACTCAAAGGCTTCCGGTACGCGGAACAACGTCGTAACGTCGCGAAACATTATCCCTGGTTTCGGATGATCGGCGACCTTTCTAATATAGGAAGCTAAGTCCATCGTGCTACTTCTGTCGTGGATTTTGGTAATTAGAGAACTTCGCAAGGACCTGGCGAATCTCTTCGGATGTAAGTATTGAAGGTTGACCCACAGACAAGCAAACAAGAAACTGCTGTGCGAGAGCCTCTACTTCAATGCTTAGTCGGACGGCGTCGCTCAAATTGACTCCAGTCGCAATCATTCCGTGGTTCGCCAAGAGGCATGCACGTCGGCCATCAAGGGCCTGTAGAACAAGGTTTGACAGCTCATCGGTTCCAAATGTTGCATATGGAGCGCACCGTATGTCCGTACCACCACCAACGGCAACCATGTAATGGAAAGCTGGTATGTCGCGACGCAAGCATGAGAGACTTGTTGCGAACGTTGAATGAATATGCACTATCGCCCCAACACCCGAGTGTTTCCTGTAGATATCGCGATGAAATCTCCACTCACTTGACGGCTCAGCTTGCTGTAGATTCGGCGAGTCTTCAATCACGTCTCCACCAAGATTCATGCAGACAATTGATTCCTGAGTTACCTCAAGGGATGGAACCGCTGATGGCGTGACAAGAAATCTGTCCGCCGAAATCCGAACCGAACAGTTTCCTGATGACCCTCGATTTAGTCCACGTCGATCCAACTCGTGTGCAGCTTCAACAAGCTGCCTCTTGAGACTCACCGTCTCCCTCCGCGGAGAACTCTGCCAGCAACCGCATCCAATTTCTGACAGAGGGAGGCATCGCGCATTTCAGCAGCTGTAATTATCGCATTCTCCAAGGCCAGGCGGCCGTTCCATCGCTCGCGATTTGTGGAGTTGGCAATCCGAGGAATCGCTGCAACTAGGAGCCGTTGCGCGGTTGTAGCATTCTGGTTCATTACTTTGACGACGTCTGTTACGACAACAGCGTCATGACTAGGATGCCAACAATCGTAGTCGGTAACCATGCAGATTGAGGCATAACAGATTTCTGCCTCCCGGGCTAGTTTGGCCTCTGGCATATTCGTCATCCCAATAACGTTGCATCCCCAGCTTCTGTAAAGTTCTGACTCGCTTCTTGCAGAGAATTGTGGTCCCTCCATCGCCAAGTATGTACCCTTAAGGCGACAGTCAATACCAAGGTCCTTGGCAGTAGCAGCGATTATGTCATTCATCTCTCGGCTTACCGGATCAGCCATTGAGACGTGGGCAACACATCCAACTCCAAAAAAAGAACTTTCGCGAAGATGGGTGCGATCAACATACTGATCCACCAATACGAACATGCCGGGGGGTAACGAGTCATCCAATGAACCAACCGCACTCACTGAGATAATGTCCTCGACCCCACAGCGCTTCAATGCATCGATGTTCGCCCTGTAGTTAATGTCCCGAGGTGCAAGAATATGTCCTCTCCCATGACGGGGAACGAATGCCACGCTTACACCGGCGATCTCACCGAAGAGAAATTGGTCTGAGGGTTGGCCGAATGTCGAATCAATTTGATGCCACTGCCCTTCTTGCAATTCAGGGAGATTGTAAAGGCCGCTCCCTCCGATAACCCCCACTTTTGCTCGTGGGTGAGTCACACAAACTATGGTACTTCCAACGCTTGCACCATGAGAATCATTACGTCTGAACTGATGCTCGTGGCTGCACGGTTGTTCCGCTTCGACGGCTGACTAATCGCGATTCGGCTCCGGTGCCGCTGGTACCCGCTCGAATTCACGCGTCACGTCGTCGAACGTCAGCGTCGTCTCGACGGGCCGACGGTAACTCTGCTCCTTGCCGTACCCACCCATGAATCGTTTGAACCATACGAACACGATGATGCTCCAGAGGAAGATCGACCCGCCCGTCTTCATGATTGCCCCAGCAATCTGCTGATCGGTGGTGACGGAGAGTCCCCACACCCGTACCGCGATGTCGTAGTGCTTGTACACCGCCCCTTCGGCGAATGTCAGCCACGCCGCAGGCACGGTCGGTACCACCGACATGAGGAAGAGATACACCATGCGACCTCCGTATCCGAGTCGCATCGAGGTATCCGGAGCAGCCACGGGAATCCACATCAGTAGCGACGACGCCACCAATGCCACGTGCAACGAATAGTGCAACACCGGATTGGACACGCTCTGGTTCACCATCGCGGGAATGTGGGTCACCACGACTACGACATTGAAGAGGAAGCCCGCCGTCACGGGTTTGGAGAACCAGCGCACGACGCGCCCGGCTCGTCGGGAGCCGATGACCGCCCGAAACAGCCACAGCGGCGTGGCAAGCAGAGCAAGCAGCGGCAGGAAGTAGGACAGCGCCATGTGTTGGAACATGTGCACGGAGTACAGGTACTCCTCGCTGATGTCGTGAATCGGCCAATCACTCGCCAACCACAACATCACCACGGCGGCAGTGAACAACCACCCTTGTCGACGAGTGACCACTGGACCGCCGGCTCGAACCTCGGGCGTGTGTGGGGCGATGACTCGCAGTGCGTACCACCACGATCCGATGACGAACAGCACGAGCATCCACACTTCGGGATGCACCTGATAGCGCCATGGGCTCACCAGGAGACCCGTCGAATCAGCGAACATGGACTCCGTCCCTCACCGAAAGTTGCTCAACGGATGAAAAAGTGGAACGTCCCCAAGGCCGCGACGTACACGCCGACCGCCAGGAACAATCCCGCGTAGAAGAGCCAACTGAAGAGCTTGTTGTCGAACTTCAGGTGCATGAAGTAGCTCACCACCATGAAGAACTTCACCACCATCATGATCAGCAGGGCGGGGAGAAACAGTGGACCGAAATCCACGTAATAGGTGGAGACTTCCAGTGCGGTGATTGCCGCAAGGATGACGGCAATGCCGATGTAACCGCGAGTCGACATGCCGTGCTCGGCGTGCGTGTCGTGTGCTGTTTCGGTGCTCATGTCATCAGACCGGAATCAGGTACACGAGCGTGAAGATGATGATCCAGACGATGTCGACGAAGTGCCAGTACAGCCCGATCATTTCGACGGTCTCGGACTTGCTACCGGGAACCTTGCTGCGCTTGTTGATGGCGACCAGTGCCATCAACATGATGATTCCCACCGTCACGTGCACCCCGTGGAAACCGGTGAGCGTGTAGAAACTCGATCCAAAGAGGCTGGTCGTAAAGCCGAGTCCTTCGTTGTAGAACGCCGTGAATTCGTAGACCTGACCACCGACGAACGTGGCACCGAGGAGTGCCGTTACTGCCAACCATAGGTTGGTGCCGCGGTCGTCCTTCTTCTGGGCGGCCGAGACGGCGAGCACCATCGTGAGTGAACTCATGAGGAGGACGAAACTGCTCACCGAGGTGAAGGGAATGTCGTAGATCTGTTCCGGCGTCGGTCCCGCGGATACCCGACCGCGGTACAACATGTACGTGGAGATCAATCCACCGAACAACAGACATTCCGAGCCGAGGAAGAGCCACATCCCGAGCTTCACATTGGAGAGCCCGGTGCTGGTGACGTGGGCGTCGTGCGTGGCGACTTCAGCCATGTGATGCCCCGACTGCGTGCCCGTTGCTGGAAGGACCATCGAAATCGCTCTCCGGTGCGGTGGCGGGCTCGAGTGCCCAACCGTACAACGCATACAACATGATGAGCCCGCCGACGATGGCGACGGGAATCGAGTAGAGGACACCGAGGGCCACGACGGGCATGCCCGCTGCAAGGACGATTGGCCAGTACGACGGGGACGGCATGTGGATGTGCTTGTCGGCGTTTCGTTCGAGCTCGGCCAACACCTCCTCGGCGGTCGCAATCTGGCGCATCGTGTGTGTCGTTGCATCCTCCTCGTACTTGCGGTGGAAGAACTCATCCAGATGATGTACCTGCGGAATGGAGTCGAAGTTGTGCTCCTTCGGCGGGTTGGAGGTCATCCACTCGAGACTTCGGGCATCCCACGGATCAAGCGGTGCACGCGCCTTGTTGCGGGCAGTCACCACGACGTTGATGAGGAAGAAGAG
>SXPW01000029.1 GCA_005793785.1 Actinomycetota bacterium
CTCGTCGTCAACACCAAATTTCCGGCGGCGGCAACGGCGGACGCTCCGTCAACCGGCAACAGGCTCGAGGTTGTTGGCGCGGTCACGTCAACGCTGAGCGCCGTATTCAGCGGACCGCCCGTGATGGTTTGGCCGTCGCCGGCGAACGTGGTGTTCGTCGTGATCGTGTCACGACCCGTCACGGTAAGTTGAGCCGAGTTCGCCAGCGTCAACGAAGTCGCCTTCAGTTGGGCCTGCGACGTGTCGTTCGAGGCGACGGCGTAAACGAAGGTGAGACAATTGTTGGTACCAGCCGGGAGCCCAACCGAAGTCGAACGTGCGCCTGCCCAGGCGATTCCCGCCCCACGGGAATTCAACACGAGTGTCACGTCACCATCGCTGCCACCCGTTCGTGCAACTGCACCATCGAAACATGCGTTGATACTGACGGTGGCGCCCGCTCCGAGCGTGGTAACGGTGAGTGGTGTGCCGTTCGAAACGATGATCATCGACGGCGCTGCATTGGCTGGCGCAATCGGGCCCGCGAGGCTTGCGGCAACGACGAGCGTCGGCACCAACATGTGCATTGCACGCTTCACTGTGCTGCGTGAGAAGAATCCGACCGACGTCATGGTGCCCATCCTTGGAATAGCAGTTATCCCAGACAGTACTCCGATTGTCAAGCCGCGGGGGTCAATCAAGGAAAACTCCTCGTGAATTCGAAGCCCGACCCTCGCACCGTCGATTTGCGGCAATCGGCCCCACGCTGACACCATTGCCCGAATGATTCATCACTACCTGGCTGCCCGAAGCGAACTCGAAGGCCCTGGTTCCCCCTTCGCCGTGACCACCATCGAGGTGCGGGGCAACCCTGTGAAGACCTTCGCCGCTGCACCGCCCACCATGCGAGCGCTATGGGAACTTTCGGCCGGTCACGGCGACAAGACCTACCTTATTTATGAAGACGAGCGGTTCTCCTACGCCGAAGTCCACGCTCAGGTGCGACGACTGGCGCACCATCTCGCGGAATCCGGCGTATTGCGCGGCGACCGGGTGGCAATCGCCATGCGCAACTACCCCGAATGGGTGGTGTCCTATTGGGCGATCATCTCCCTCGGGGCCGCATGCGTCGGCATGAACGCCTGGTGGACGCCGAGCGAAATGCAGTACGCGCTCAACGACAGCCAACCCAAGGTGCTCATTGCCGATGACGAGCGAATCGAACGATTTCTCAACATCGAGAGTGTTCCGGACATTCCACTCATTGCGGTGCGCAGCGAGCGTGCCATTCCCACCAACGGCACTCGCTGGACCACCGTGATGCAGTCAGCCGACCCCGGGTCACTCCCTGCCGCCACCATCGACCCCGACGACGACGCCACGATCTTCTACACATCCGGCACGACGGGATTTCCGAAAGGGGCGCAACTCCACCATCGCGGTTCGGTGGTGAACGTCTTGAACATTGCCCACATGGCAGCAGCGGCAACGTCGGGAATCGCCAAGGCGGTCGCTGCCGGCGATCTCGAGAAGGCGCCGCCCGCACCACCGGCACTCCCCCCGGTGTTCATGGCTCCGACGCCACTGTTCCACGTGACGGCGTGCAATTGCATCATGCACCCCGCCACGCTCGTCGGGGGTGCGCTCGTGCTGATGTACAAATGGGATGCGGGTCGCGCTCTCGAATTGATCGAGCGCGAGAAGGTCACCAACTTCTCCGGTGTTCCAACCATGGGACGGGAGTTGCTCCTGCATCCCGATTGGAAGACGCGTGACACCTCTTCACTCGCCGCCATCAGCGGCGGCGGCTCCGCCGTGCAACCCGACCTTGTCGAGAAGATCGATCAAGAACTCGAATCGGGAACCCCGACGACGGGATACGGAATGACCGAGACACACGGCATCATCACCGCGAACACGTCGTTGTGGTACACGAGCAAACCGTCCTCGTGCGGACCGGTGGTCGCGACGCTCGAGGCGAAACTCGTCGACGAGGCCGGAATTGAATTACCACGCGATCCGAACCTGACCGGTGTGCTGTGCGTGCGGGGTTCGATCGTCATCAAGGGCTACCTCAATCGTCCGGAGGCGACCGCCGAGTCGATCAAGGATGGCTGGTTGAACACCGGTGACATTGCGCGAATCGACCAGGACGGTTTCGTGTACATCGTCGACCGCGCCAAGGACATGGTCATTCGCGGTGGTGAGAACGTGTATTGCTCGGAGGTCGAAGCGGCCATCTATCACCACGATGCCATCGCCGAAGCGGCGGTGTTCGGCGTGCCCGACGAGCGCCTCGGGGAAGAGGTCGCCGTGTGCATCGTGTTGCGACCGGGCATGTCGCTCTCGGAGGCCGACCTTCGGGCGTTCCTCGCTCCCACGTTGGCTCGCCACAAGATTCCGTCGCGGATGTGGTTCCGCAACGAACCGATTCCACGGAATGCGAGCGGCAAGTTCTTGAAGCGCGAACTGCGCAAGCAGCTCGTCGGCGAATGACGCGTGGGCGTTGAGGGACTCGAACCCCCGACCCTCTCCTTGTAATGGAGATGCTCTAACCAACTGAGCTAAACGCCCGCAGACACGTTGAGGCTACGGCGACCGTCGTCGTCACATTAACTAGCGCTTGACCCACACCGTCTTCTTGCCGGACTTCTTGCAGATCAGTCGAGTCTTGCCAACCGTCGCCGTTGCGCCCACCCTCGTGCACGATGCACCGAGTCGTGCCGTCGACGACGCTGCCGCAGTCGATGTCGTTGTCGCAGTCGGTGCCGTCGTCGTCGTGGCAGTCGACGTCGCACACGCCGAACACTCGATGCCGGCGGCGTTCACGGCGATTCCCGGACTCTCGGCATGGGTACCCAGACCAAGCGACTGTCCGGAAAGACTGGTCTGGAAAGATGCGATCGGTGACGTTCCGGTTGCCGACGTCGCGCGCCGAATTTCCGTGGAGCCTCCCACCGAGGTGTGCACGTACGTGGCGATCGTGCCATCGGGCATCCGCAGTCCTGCGGGCACCCCACCGGTGTTGTTCGACACCACCGCCTTGAAGACGTAGGAGCCCTGCAATGACGCAGACGTGTACGCATGCACCGAAGGTCCGCGGGAGACGTACAACACCCACTCGGTGCCGTTGTAGAAGATGTCAGGGTCGCTGAAGGCGCCGCTGGTGATGGTTTCTGAAATCCGAGCGCCGTCGTCGACCACGAACTGCGTTCCGTTGCTACCGGCAACCTCCACGGCGGATTTGATCTGCCTCACGCAGGATGCCTCGCCTGGCGCGCAGCCTGCAGGATCCTGTCCCGGGATGCCGGGCAGGAAGAACAGGATGAGGCGTCCGTCCGGCAACTGCGCCAGTGAGGGATCCACGTAGGTTCCCGAATTGAGCGACACCGTCGCCGTCGTCGTGGCACCGGTCTTCATATCCACGCGCATGAGCCCACTCGTGGAGATGACGTACAGCGTGTCGCCTCGGCGGAACACGTCGGGGACCGAGCCCTTGAACGACTGCCATCCGCCGACGAGACTCCAGGTCACGCCATCCGCACTCTGCCCGAGTTGCACGATGTGGTTCGACGGATTGTTGCAGTCGGTTGCACTCGGAGCACACGTGTGGAACGCCATCAAGTACGGCTGGGTCGGAACCGTCACGGCAGCATTTGCCAATTCGGCCGACGTCAACGACGCACCCACGAGGAGCACCGTGGCGGACACAACGCCTCGCCATCCTCTCCCCATCGGACCGAACTTCCGTGCAGTGCAATGCATACTCATGCCCAGAGAATACGCAACGACGTCAACTCAGTGGATACCGAAGCACGCGATGACCGAACTTGCGTTCACCCACCCAGAGATGCCCACCCGACACCCACAACGATGCCGCCCACCGAAGTTCGGTGGCCGAGTGCGCCGGCGCCTCGTCGGCGGACGACGTGGCACCAAGGAATGCATCGGGTGATGCGCCCGCCAGAGCGCTCGAGACGTTGTTCCACGCAAGGACTCGATGGAATCCGGTATCGGCGACGAAGAGTACGCCGTTGGACACGAGCGCATCCTGCGGCAAGTTCATTCGGTATCCGACCGTTCCCGTCGGAACGGCGTTCTGACTGAGCGACGACACGGACCACGCAAGGATGTTCGGGGCTCGATACAGGCTCGTACCGATGAGCCAGGTCCCGTCCGACCTGAGTCGATTGATTTCTGCGCTCATTGTAAAGTCGGGGCTGTCGTTCTTGTCGCTCGGCAGACCTTGCCAGACGTAGATCGTCTTCTTCTCGCCGTCGAGCAGGTAGAAGTACTTGTTGTCGGCGGCGACGCGGAGCGCACCACCGAAGGTCACGTTGCCGATGGAGTCCTTCACGTTGAGTACCGGAACGTCGGTGGTGCTGGTCGGGATCCCGCGCCAGACGACGAACGTCTTCTCCCCCGCCACTGCATAGAGGGGCTTTCCGTCCGCGGCGATGGTCGCAGCAGACGAATCAGGCTGGAAGTCGAATGCCAGGAGCGGATTCGAGGCGTTCTGGTTCTGCGTCGTCCACACGAGATCGGGTTTCGCGCCGTCCGTGGCTGGAATCTTCTTCCACACGTAGATCGCACGATCGAAGTCGCTGTTGATCGCCATCGCGCCACCGAGCGTCGCTACCTGCGGATTGGTGATGAAGTAGTTCGTTTTCAGCGTGTTGATCGCCTCGGTGGTCTTGGCTGGATTGATTCCGGGGGAACCGAGGTAGAAGTCGGCCTTGGCGGTCGCGGCTGGAATGCCCTTGAACACCGCGATGCGATTGCCGTTGTACTCCGTGACGTAGGTGTAACCGCCCACGATCTCGACGTCACCACCGTCTCCACCCTCGAACGGCGTACTGGTTGCAAGCGGCGTACCGGACGGCAGCGATGCCGACGCGCCGGGGTACTCCACCAATTTGCGGCTCAAGAGGTACAACTTGCCGCTCGAGGAATCGAATGTGCCGTGGGGCCATGCATAGTTGGCATCGTCGGGGACGATGTCGTATGCCGGTGCGGCCGCACTCGAGGTCGGCCAACTCGTGAACACGTGCGCGGCAGAACTGTTCCCGCAACGACCATTGTGGTCTCCGGTCAGGATCGCGGTGCCGTTGCTGACGATGCCGCGGGGCGTTCCGAGACAGTTGGTCGTGCTGCTCGTGATGGTGACGTCGGCTGGTTCGTTGCCCGTCGTTGGGAACGTGTTCCACAACTTGAGCACCCCCTTCGATGTCAGCGTCGCGGCAACCTTGGTGCCGTTCGACCAAATACCCCACGGCCAGGCATCGGCACCGAGGTTGATCGCGAAACTGGCTGATTGACCGGTCGCCGTGGGGAACGTATTCCAGACGAGGATTCGATGATTGTCGGAGTCTGCCACCAACAACTTGCCGTCTGCGGTTGCCACCGCGTCACTCGGCCAGTTGCATTGGGACAACCCACTGCCGCTCGCCACCGACGTGGTGTTCGGTTGACACAGCACAAAATCGGGCGTGGCCGTCGACGTCGTCGGTGCGGTGTTCCACACCAGGATTCGGTTGTTGCCGCGATCGACGAGGACGAGGTTGCGACCGTTCGATGCCAATCCGCTCGGATGGTCGTACAGGCTCGTGCCGGTGGTCGACGCGAAGCCGCTGGTCGCAAGGAATCCGACCGGCGTGGCCGAGGCCGACACTCGCGTGTACGGCGTGTCGGCGAGGATCGCGTAGCTCGACGCCACTTCCGTGACTGCCGTCGTTCCGCTCGTCGAACCAGGCGCCGTCGTCGTTCCGCCGGGATTCGCCGCCCCCGGGCCAGTCGCTCCGCCCGGAACCGACGCTGGGCGAACGCGCCACACGCGTTTCTTCCCCTCGACGGTACAGATGAACGTCGTCGACTTCGTTTTTTGTTTGACGGTCTGCACTACTCCCACCTTCGAACAGACCGCACCGTTCTTGACGACGGCTTGGGCCATCGTTGACCCGAGCAGCGTCGTGCCGATCGTGAGGATTGCAATCACGACGGCTTTCCCGCCGGTGCCGCGTCGAGTGGTGACAGACGAATGAATGGGATGAGGCATACGCACGAGAGTAGTAAGTACTGTGCGGATACACGGGTGTATTGCTGACGCTTCGCCTTGGGAATGAGATCGAGTTCTGCGCAGGTGTTGAGAAATCTTCGACGTCGTTCTAACCTTCGGGGATGGACTTTTTCAACGTCAAACGACGGGGGCTCGCACGAGGCGTGGTGCTCTCGTTCTTCGTCGCTTCACTCGCTGCATCCACACCTGCTCGCGCGTCGGACCTCGGCACAGTGGACTTCAATGTCGCATTGAACCTGGCGGGAATTGCCCAGAGTACGGTGTCCATCGGTGCCCTCAACTGCTCGGAGGGCGGACGGACGTTTGGTTCTTCGACCGAAATGATGTTGGCTTATGCCATGGATACACGTATCCAGGGCCAGATCACTCTCTCCTGTCGTCCGACACTCAACATCAATAGCGGGGTCAAATCGATTTCCGGGACAATGACCATCCCCTCCAAGGGCGTGACCGACGGAGTCTTCAACGCCGACTGCTCGGCCAAGAGCAACATGGCCGTCGTTGCAAGCGTGGCGGTTGGTGCGGC
>SXPW01000030.1 GCA_005793785.1 Actinomycetota bacterium
GCGCCACAAACGACCGATCAACAAAGGCTGTACGGTTCGTCGGTCCGTTGGTTCGTCGACGCCGGCGTACCTGACGACGTCGAGAGCGATGGATGGCGAAGGCTGGCGCAACGAACTTTCGCGGCTGCGACAGGAGGTCGACCCGGACCGGTGCATCTCAATCTGCCGTTCCGCGAACCGCTCGTTGGTCGAGCAGGCGTCCTCCCGCCGGGATCGCAATCCTCTACCAACGCGCAACCGACTGGAACGATCGGCACCAACGGCAGCGGAAGTACACGCATCAGCGACTCCCGCATCGGTACGGAGTCGCTGTCGAACTTGAAGACGCGCATGTCGGGCAAGCGCGGCGTCATCGTCGCCGGCGCGAGAGGCGGAACTCCGACGTGCATCATGGGTCTGGCGTCGAAGTTGGGCTGGCCCGTCCTCGCCGACCCGCTGGGCGGTTGTCGCGGCGACGACCCGCTTGCCGTCCGGCACGCCGATGGCTGGTTGCGGGACGCCGACCTCGCACGGAAGTTCGCACCGGAGGTGATCCTGCGTTTCGGTGCCCTCCCTGCTTCGAAGGTGGTCAATGCGTGGATTCGCGACTGCGCGGCGGAGGTGTTGGCGATCGGGGAGTCGCCGTTCCTCATCGATCCGGACCGACGAGTCACCACCCATCTGGTGACGAACCCCGATCACGTGTGTACGGACGTTTCGAACATCGCCAAGCCCGCGCCCGGCGGCTGGACGACGCTCTGGCGCGACGCGGAACGCACTGCGCGTGACACCGTCGAAACCGTTCTGGCCGACTCCGTCCTCGACGATGGCTCGTCGCCGTTGTCCGAGCCTCACGTTGCGCGATTGGTGGTGGACACTCTCCAATCGGGAGCGAACCTTGTGGTGTCGTCGTCGATGCCGATCCGTGATGTGGAGTGGTTCGGTGGTCGTACCGACCACGCGCGGGTGTTTTCGAATCGTGGGCTGAACGGCATCGACGGTGTGGTGTCGACGGCGGTCGGTGTGGCCATTGCTACGGGGAGGCCGACGACGTTGCTCATCGGTGACGTCGCCTTCCTGCACGACACGAACGCCCTCATCGATCTCCGCGGTCGTGGCGTGGATCTACGAATCGTGGTCGTCGACAATCGGGGCGGGGGAATTTTTTCGTTCCTGCCGCAGCGGACCACGTTGGAGACCTCACGGTTCGAGAAGCTCTTCGGAACCCCGCATGCCGCGCAACTCGGGGCACTCGCCGGAGCCCACGGTATTCCCCATCGAACCGTCACCACACCCCGAGCCCTGCGCGAGTCGCTGGCAACGACCGGACCCCACGTCACGGTCGTCGAAACGGAACGCACCCGCAATGTCGACGACCACGATTCCCTGAATCAGGCGATCATCGCGGCAGTCGCGCGAAGCGTGGGCTAGGGGCGCACGATCGCAGCGAGCATCGCCTGGAACTTTGCCTGGGTTTCGGCGAGTTCCGCCGTCGGTTCGCTTTCTGCGACGATGCCACCACCGGCGTACAACCTCGCCGAACGACGGTCGGCGCTGAATTCCGCGCACCGGATCGCCACCGCCCAGGTCCCGTTGCCGGCTCGGTCGCACCATCCAACGGCGCCGCCGTATCGACCACGATGCACGCCCTCGTGTTGGGCGATGAGCCCAAGCGCGATGTCGCGTGGGTGACCACCGAGCGCCGGGGTGGGAGACAGTTCCGCCACGAGGTCGAGCACGTGGGGAAACGGAGCGGAAAGTCGACCCTCGACTCGGGTGCCCAGATGCTGCACGTTGGCGACGGCGATCACCTCGGGTTCCGGCTGCCAGTCGAGGTACGAACACCACGGCAACAACGTCTCGTGCACCATGTCGATGACGACGCGGTGCTCGATTTGGTTCTTGGAACTCGTTCGCAGTTCGACCGCCAATCGCGCATCGACCTCCGGATTTCCCGTGCGGGGCGTGGTTCCCGCGAGCGGATGACTGGCGATTTCGTCGCCGTTGCGCGAGACGAGCAGTTCGGGTGACGCGCCGACGAATCCGTCGATGCTGTACCGGTAACTGGAGCCGAAGGACGCCTTCAATCGCTTGAGGAGGGCGTGAACGTCGATCGGCGTACTGCTCTCGACCACGATGTCGCGCGCAATCACGGCCTTGGTGATTCGACCTGTCCGCACGGCTTCGCGAATCGCGCCAACGGCATTGAGGTAGGTGTCGACGTCCACGCCGGGTCGGATCGTGAACGTCGCGCCACCGTTCGGTACCGAATCAGAATGCTGCAGCACCGCGGCGACTTCTCCTGCGGCGTCGTCGACGAAGGTCACCCACGCGGCTCCGTCGGACGACTTTCCGACGGTGACCCGCGGAACGATGAGTTGCGTCGAGTCACCGAGGAAGGTGTGCCAACCCACCGCCACGCCGCTACTCCCCGGACGATCCACGGAGTCGTGCACCGCGGCGGTGGAAAGTGCGTGGCGTACGGCGTCGACGGGGCCACGAATCGCAACTCCTCGTCCGGCGAATCCGACTCCGTCGCGAACGAACAACGTTCCGTGTGACGCAGCGACGTCGTTGAGATCGACGGGTTGGTCGGTGAACTCCGAGAGGGGTCGAGTGGTGAACTTCAACACGGTGAAGGACTCACGGAGTGGTTCGCGTTGCGGTGAGAAGCTGGACGAGGCCACCGGACAGTTGTCGATGGACGACTTCGTCGAATCCGGCCGCCCCGAGCATGCGACACATTGCGGCGGGTTCCGGCAGGTACGACACACTGCGGGGGAGATAGCGATAGGCGGCACCGTCGGAAAGCAATGCGCCGATGCGGGGAACGATGCGACCGAAATACATCGAATTGCCGAGACGAATGATCGGGTTGCCCGGCGTCGAGACGTCGAGCAGGGCGATCCGCCCGCCTGGACGGACGACTCGCGCCAATTCGCCGAAAAATACGGAAAGTTCGACGAAGTTACGAAGGGCAAAGCCGCACGTGACGCCGTCGACGGCACCGTTGTGAATCGGCAGGTGCAAGGCGTCGGCCTGGGTGCGGGGCGCCCGACTCGTGTCGGCAGAAAGCATGCCGAAGGAGAAGTCGAAGGACAGTGGTTGCAACTGCTGACGGACCAGTTCGCGGCACAGATCACCCGTGCCGCTGGCGAGATCGAGCACCGTCGCGCCAGCCGGGAGTCGGAGTGATCCGACGGTTCTGCGCCGCCAACGCACGTCGAGGCCGAAGGTCATGATCCGGTTGACCATGTCGTACCGGGGCGCGATGGCGTCGAACATCTCACGGACGGCAGTGGCCTTTTCGGAGCCCGTGGGCAGGGTTGCGGAGTCCCAGCTTCGCCGCGCAGGTTCGCTCACTCTCGCAAGGCTACGGTGGGCTCGCTTCGTGATTTCCCGGAAAGGTGCGCCACACTGGTCACATGATTGATTTCTCCTTCCCGCCCGACGTCGAGAACGTCCGACTCCGCGTACGAACCTTCATGGACGACGTGGTTCGACCGCGTTGGGACTCCATCGATCAGTCGGATCGCAAGGCCGTCGTGAAGGCGATCGTCGAATTGCGCGCGATTGCTCGCAATGACGAGAAGTTGTGGTTGCCGCACATGCCCGCTGAGTGGGGTGGTATGGGGCTGGGTCCCACCGCGATGGCGGCGGTGTCCGCCGAAGCGGCCAAGGTGGGCATCGGGCCGTTCGTGCTGAATGCCCAGGCACCGGACGAAGGCAATCAGCACACGCTCCTACATTGGGCGACGCCGGAACAAAAGGAGAAGTACCTCCGACCACTGTGCGAAGGAACGGCACGCTCCTGCTTTGCCATGACCGAACCCGAGGTGGCAGGTAGCGACCCGACATTGATTCGCACGCACGCGTACGAGGACGGTGACGAGTGGGTGATCAACGGTCACAAGTGGTTCATCTCCGGCGCACGTGGCGCGCAGTTCGCGCTACTCGTCGCCCGCACCGAGGATGATCCGGAGATTCCACAAGCCGCCAACTCCTGTTTCCTCGTCGACATTCCGAGCGAGGGGTTCAACATCGTGCGCGACGTCGAGACGATGTCGGGCGGACACAACCATTGCGAGATCGAGATCAAGGACCTGCGGGTGCACAAGAACCAGATGCTCGGCGGACGGGGACAAGGCCACCTGCTCGGGCAATACCGACTGGGTCCGGCACGACTCGCCCATTGCATGCGATGGATCGGTCAGGCCGAAACGGCCCTCGACATGATGGTGGATCGTTCCCTCAACCGGTTCTCGCATGGATCGCTCCTGGCGGAGAAGCAAGGTATCCAATGGTTGATCGCCGATTCGGCGATGGAGTTGTACCAGTGCAAACTGATGGTGTTGCACGCGGCATACAAGATCGAAAACGGCCTGCCGTTCACGTCGGAGGTGTCGATGGCCAAGCACTTCGTCGCCAACAGCCTCTGGCAAATCGTCGATCGCGCCATCCAGGTGCACGGCGCACTCGGCTACTCGACCGACACACCGCTGGCGCACATGTTGCAGCAGGCCCGCTGGAGCAGGTTCGCCGACGGCGCCGACGAGATCCACCAGATGCGAATCGCCCAGCGCACGATTGCCGCCTACAAGGACCACGGCACCACGAAGTCGGCGACCGGGGACCTGCCGCTATGACCTGCACGGCGACGAGCGCAACATGACCACGCCGATCTTCGGAGTCTTCATGCCACAGGGCTGGAAGATGGAGTTGAAAGACATCCCCGACGCGCAGGCGAAATGGTCCAAGGCGGTGGAAATCGCGGTCCGTGCCGAGCAACTCGGCTACGACTCCATCTGGGTGTACGACCACTTCCACAACGTTCCCAAGCCGGCACACGAAGCCGTGTTCGAGTGCTGGACGACGATCGCCGCGATCAGTCAACGAACCAGCCGGATTCGACTCGGTCAGATGGTCGGCTGCAACCTGTACCGCGAGCCTGCGCTGCTGGCCAAGATCACCTCCACGGTCGACGTGATCAGTGGCGGTCGACTCGACTGGGGTATCGGTGCGGGATGGTATGAAAACGAATGCCTCGGATACGGATATGCGTTCCCGACTCCGAAGGAACGAATCGCGATGCTGCGCGAGTGCGTCGAGATCGTCAAGTCGATGTGGTCGGAGCCGGAGACCACCTACAACGGCACCTACTACACGTTGGTACGTGGCAACTGCGATCCCAAGCCCGTGCAGAAGCCGCGGCCCCCGATTTGGATCGGTGGTGGCGGCGAGCAGTTGACGTTGCGCGTCGTCGCGCGTCATGCCGACTATGCGAACTTTGGCGGCACGGTGGAGGATTTCCAACGCAAGAAGAGCATCCTGGCGGAACATTGCAAAGCCGTTGGTCGCGACATGGACGAGATCGGTCTCACGTGGTCGCCCGAGGTGTTCATGCGTGAAACCGAGAAGGAGGTGACGCAGGCCGGCTCGCGCAGTCTGTGGGGACATCCGCTCGAACAATGGAAGGCGACGTCACTCGTGGGTACGCCCGAGCAGGTGAGCGAGAAGGTCGCCGCCTACGTGAAGATGGGGTGCGTCGGATTCGTGCCGTGGTGCGCGGACTATCCCGACACCACGACCCTCGACTTGTTCGCGAAGGTCGCCGCTCAGTTCCGCTAGGCGTCGATCAGCCGAAATACGTTCGGAAGACGAGTTCGGCGACGCAACTGGGCTTGCTGGCTCCCTCGATCTCGAAGGTGGCTTCGAGCGTCATCTGAATTCCTCCGGAAACGTCCTCGGCGGAGAGGAGTTTGGCTCCGACTCGCAATCGTGAGCCGACGGGAACCGGTGAGGGGAAGCGCACCTTGTTGGTGCCGTAGTTGACGCCCATCACCGCACCCTCGATGCCGTACACCTGGGGAAGCAACGACGGTCCGAGGGACAGCGTCAGATAGCCGTGCGCGATCGGCGCCCC
>SXPW01000031.1 GCA_005793785.1 Actinomycetota bacterium
GCGATGTTGGCGACGTATCCAAACGGTTTCCTGCTGCCAGGGCACGACGGGTGGTCGCTCGTCGCCGAGGTCGACTCGGTCGTCGTCGGATTCGCGACGGTTCACATGGATCGAACGACCAGGCCACCAGCTGCGGTCCTTACCCGCATTTATGTGACACCTGCGGCGCGCAAGGTCGGTATCGGCGACGCACTCATCGCGGGAGTCAAGTCGACGGCCAGGGATCGCGGTTGTGTGCGCATGGATGCGGTTTCGCTGCCGGGCGATCGCGATACCAAGAATCTCTACGAGCGCAACGGGCTGACCGCCCGCCTCATCGTTGCCGCGAGCGCGCTTTAGCGACCTTTCCAGTTGGGCGGACGCTTCTCGATGAAAGCGGTGAGACCTTCCTTGGTGTCCTCGCTCTGCAGCACCCGACCAAAGCCCTCGTTGGTCATCTTGATGAGTTCGGCGTCACCATTCGTGTGGGCAGCGAGCACCACCTTGCGGCTCTCCCAAACGGCGAGCGGCGCGCAGGCGCACACCTGAGCCGCCAGCGCCATAGCGGTCTCTTCGGCCTTGCCGGGTTCGCACAGGCGATTGACGAGTCCGAGTTCGAAGGCTCGTTGCGCCGGGATCGGCTCGCCGGTGAGGATGACCTCCATCGCCACGTTGCGACCAAGGATGCGCGGTAGTCGGAACAAACCACCAGCGCCGGCGATGAGATTGCGCTTGGCTTCCGCCAAACCGAACGCCGAACGGGTGCTCGCCACCACCATGTCGGCACCGAGCACGATCTCGCACCCACCCGCGGTGGCCAAACCGTCGACGGCGACGATGACCGGTTTCTTGCGTTCGCGATACACGAACCCGGCGAATCCACCGCGCTTGGTATTGAGATCGGCGGCTTGTCCGGAGTTGATCGCCTTGAGGTCGGCGCCGGCACAAAAGACCGGTCGCTCCTGGCCGGTCGTGTTGGCCTTCAAGACCCCGATCCACACGTTGTCGTCGGATTCCATTTGGTCGATTGCCGATTCCATCGCTGCGGCAACCTCGCCATTGACGGCATTGCGCGCATCGGGACGATTGAGGGTGATGAGGGCGACTTTTCCGCTGACTTCGTAGGTGACTTTCTGCGCATCTGACATGCGCGCGAGCCTAGTTGTCGGTGGTCGGTGCGGGCGTAGCGGGTGGCACTTTTGCGGCGGGCTTGTCGCGTGGGACGCCCTTCTTCGATTTCTTGTCCCGCCATTCGGGACGCAAAGGTTTGGGCATCTGCGCCTTCCCGTCGACGGTGATGCCGAACAGGGCGGCGATACGAGGGATTGCGGGTGCCAGACGTTGCACGGTGGCGGTGAGTTCGGGCGACACCTGACCGGGTATCGCCGTGGGAAGCACCTCATTGTGGATGGGAGCAAAGGCCAAGGCTTCGAGTACCACGACCCAGCGATCGCTGCTGCTCAGCGGTGACAACTGTTCGAGCGTGAGGGCGATCAATCGCGCGCGGACGTCGTCGGCGGGTCGTGAACCGGCCTTCGGCGGCTGCGCGGAGATCTTCAATGCAGCAACGATGCGTCCGACATCGACCGCTGCCCGCAAATCATCGGCCCAATGCTGCATGTCGAGCGCCTGTCGTCGCTCGAGGGCGGCACGCAACGCGTCACGCTTCTCGTTGAGCGACGGGTCCTTCAACAACGTGGGATCGTTCGACTTGGCGACGACCGCTCGCAGATCCCGCAGATCGACCGTGTCGAGGATCTTCTCGACCGCGTCGACGCTGTCGTGCCATTCCGCGACCCGCAGGCGAGGGAGCAACTCCACCACGAGGTTCACCAGCGCATCAGCGTTGATCTTCGGCTTGCCGTCCTTCACGAGTTGATCGTTCTGCTTGGTGACCGCACGACGCACGGCTCCGATGCCGCCCTTCAACGCCTGTTCGGCCAATACGCGCTCCTCGGGCTTCAGCGCGTCGAGAACGGCCTTGCGGTGCTCGTTACGAGGTCGCAATCGATCCGCCCGCGGACGCTTGGGAAGTGCCGGGGGAGGCGGTGTGAATTCACGCCGTGGTGCACGTATCGCCCCGTCCGCAGTCGCTCCACGCGGTTAGCGTCCCGGACAACGAGAGTCGCCTCGTGGCCCCTTGCGGTCGCGACCGTCCTTGGGGCGACCGTCTTTGTCTCGACCGTCGCGCTTGCTGCGGCGATTCGTGGACACTTCGGTGACGGGTTTGAACGCCACGCCCGAGCCCGTGATGGCCAGAAGTTCGACCTTTCGCTCGCGCTGCTTGATGGGTGCCAATCCGAGGATGACCGGGCCGTCCATGTCCATCTCGATTTCGGCTCGAAGCACGTCGCCGATCTTTGCACCGCTCGGCAGGACATCGGCTTGCCCGGAACCTTTGGGTGCCTTCGCGCCCGCCTGACGCCACGTGAACGATCCGTCGGGACGCGTACTCGTAATCTCGATGTCAATCCGCCGCGTCATGGACGACCCACGCTAGTAGAACTATTTCATGCCCATCTACGCCCTCGGCTCACAAGAGCCGTCCATCGATTCGACGGCATTCGTACATCCCGATGCGGTGATCATCGGCTCGGTGTTCATCGGACCGCAGTCCAGCGTGTGGCCGTCCGCGGTGTTGCGTGGTGACGACGGCGAGATTCGAATCGGTGCCCGCACCAGCGTGCAGGACGGCACCGTCGTGCACACCACGCTGGAGTGGCCGACGACCGTGGGCAATGATTGCCTGATCGGCCATCTGGCGCATCTCGAGGCGTGCATCATCGAGGACGGAGCCCAGGTCAGCTCGGGTGCGATCGTCCTGCATCGGGCACGGATATGCACCGGGGCAATCGTGGGAGCTAATTCGGTGGTACTGAACGACACCGTGGTACCGAGCAGGGCACTGGCAGTGGGGAGTCCCGCCGTCATCAAGGAGGGACGCGCACGCGCCGAAGAAATCGCGTACGGTTCGGCGAACTACGTGCAACGAACCGAACGATTTCGGCGGGAGTTGCGGAGGTTGGACTAAACCAACTACGCGTCGACGATTGCGAGGAGCGGCTTCAAATCGAGTCGAGTCGAGGCATCGAGCCAACCGTGGGCGGCGTCACGGCGAAATTGGGCGCAGAGATCGTCACGGAAGAAGCGCGCACCCTCGCGGATCACGTAGTTGAGGATGAAGATTCGATAGGCGTACGGCAGGAACTCCACGTCTCGCGACGTGAGCGGGTTCACCGCGTGATACGCCCGTACGAAGTCGAGGAATCGGGGCTCGGTGAGCGTGTGGGGTGAATAGGTGAACGACGTACGGTCGCCGGTACTCGACGACACCCTGGAGAGGAAATAGAAGTCGAGCAATCGCGACTCGATGCGAAACCAGTCGTAGTCCCAACGCGAGAAGAGCCGCATGTCGTCGTTCGACCGTGACACGCTGAAGTTTCCGAGGTTCCAATCGACGAGGATGGGGATCTTCTGCCATTCGTCGTAGTGCATCGACTCGAGGTGCAGGAGCAAATCATGGGTGTAGCGCGCGAGAACACCGATGTCCTCGGGCGGCAGGTCGAAATTGCGTGATGCAAACGGACTCGTGAGCTGGTCGAGCAGGTGGATGGCGTCGCCCTTTACCGAATTGGACACCGGTGGCAACGCCGAGGCGATTTCCTCACAGGAATGATGGAATCGGGCAATCTCCTTGGCCAATGATTCGATGTCGGCGGCGGAGAGAACCCGGGGGAGCGATTCACCTCGTTCCACTTCGGTGTAAAAGGCACACCAACAGCGTCCGTCGTACCAGGTGTAGGGACGTTTCCCCACCACCAGCACGTCGGCGAGGAAACCCGCCCAGCGACCGTGTCGCAACAATGAGCTACAGCGAGCGAGGCGATCATGATCCTCGGCGAAGAGGAAATACGAACCGTACGACGACACCTTGGCCACGACGGCAGAGCCGTCGTCGAATCCCACGCGAAAGACGCGGTTGGTGCTCACGTGGGCACTCATCTCGACGAGTACTCGCACACTCCGCCGTTCGGCATCCAACCCGGACCCCGCATCCGCGGAGTTCACCGCAACGAGGTAATCCGCCCATGCACGACGAACCACTGCTTCGGCATCGGCGAGAATCGCCGAACTGCTCACGCGCGCCTAGGCGCGCACGCCGATTGGTGCAATGAGGCGGAAGCCTGCTTGGTGACGTTCTTCTTCATTTTCGCCACCCCAGAAACCGTACTCTCGATGCGCTCGCGCATAGTCGCGGCACGTGTTCAGTACCGGACACTCCAGGCACACCGCCCGTGCCCTTGCCTCTCGACGAGATCGGGTCTGGGGCCGTTCGGCGAGCGGAGCAAAGAAGATGTCGGAAAGTCCACGACACGATCCGGCTTCCATCCAGTCGTCGTCGGTTTCTTCCCGAAACTTGAAATCCAGAACGGTCATCTGTACTCCCGAAGGGCTCCTGCGAATGTTGGGGAGAACCTACCGCATAACTAACCAACCAGTCAATTAGGCGGGACGCGTTGCCGGCGAACGGTTACGAACCGAGCACGGACCCCACACCAGCGGCAAATCGAGCCACATCCTCCTCAGACACGTCCCAGGCCGTCATCCAGCGCACCTGGTGGGTCGAGACGTCCCAATCCCAAAAGAAGGACCACTCCTGCAAGCGCTGACGGGCGGGCGTCGGCAGGGTCGGAAACAGGCTGTTCACCGCAGGGGGAGTGGTGAGTCCAAGCACGGGGTGGTGATGAGTAGCCGCAAACAGGGAGTGGGCAGCGGTATTGGCTGACCGCCCGAGGGAGATGAACAAATCGTCGTGCAGCAACGCTTCGTATTGGGCGGAGATGTAGCGCATCTTGGAATGCAGTTGCGTGACGTTCTTGCGCAGGTACTCGGCACGCTGCCCCCGACGAGGATCGAACCACACCACGGCCTCACCGAACACGATGCCGGCCTTCGTGCCACCGAACGACAACACGTCCACACCTGCTTCCACGGTGAACGATCGAAGTGCTGCGCGGGTACCACCGAGGGCCGCAGTGGCGTTGCCGATGCGAGCGCCGTCCATGTGCACGAGCATTCCCAATTCGTGCGCCGTGTCGCACAACGCGCGTACCTCTGCAGGCGAGTACAACGTGCCGAGCTCGGTGGGCTGCGTGATGGACACCACCGCGGGCTGGGCATGATGGGGGTTACCGCGCGCTCGTGCCGCGTCGCGCAGGTGATCGGGAGTCAACTTGGCATCGACACACGGCAGGTCGATCAACTTGGCACCGAGAATCTTCTCCGGAGCACCCGTCTCGTCGACACTGATGTGTGCCCAATTCGAACACACCACGGCCTCCGCTGGTTGCAGCAGCGAGGCGAGTGCCACGATGTTGGCACCCGTTCCGCCATAGACGAACAACGTTCGAACGTCGCGACCAAAAAGGTTGTTGAAGGCCGCCTCGGCGCGCTTCGTGGTGGGATCCAACCCGTATGCCAAGGCGTGTCCGGCATTCGCTCGCGTGAGGGCATCCATCACCAGGGGATGGGCACCCGCGACGTTGTCCGAAGCAAACCAACGCTCAGGGGCCAGTGGCATGCTCATAACGCGGGACCCACGTGGTGTCGACGTAGAAACGACACCATGGGTTCATCCTAAGATTCCTCCAGGAGGTTTCGTCATGACGAAATCGGGTACGTCGGAGCGACCACGCTGTGAGTGGTGCCGCACTGCCTTGCCACCACGGGAGGGTGCGGGGCGACCTCGCCGGTTCTGCTCGCAAGCCTGCCGACAATGGGATTGGGTGGCCAAGCAACGTGCCAGTGAGTTGCAGTTGAACGAAAACGAATTGGTGATCACGAGGAGCGAACTCAATGCGTTGCGCGACCAGATCTATGTGCTCAAATGTGCCATCGACGATGTCGAACGAGATCTGGATCCCAGCGTGGACCCGACGACCAGAGACTTCAGGGCGGCGCTGAGATGGCTGCTGGAAGCCGCCAAGCCGGTCGTGGCTGAGCCCCTCCGTCCGAGCCATCGCCCATAATCACAGTTATGTAAAGTACGAACGGAGCAGCAATCATGGGTCAATCTGAGCGACATTCCTCTCCCGCTCTCCCGTCGGCGTCCACGTTGCCAGAAACGGGATGGTCGGTCGACCACACACTGGAACAACTCGAAGCACTGCGCGTCAACGATGTGCGCTGGAAGGAAGGTCGGGCGTTCTCCCTCGCCTACCTCGTGTCCCCTGAGGTCCACGACCTGGCTACCGAGGCCTACCGCAGGTTCTCCGGTGAGAACGCCCTGAACGTGGAGGCCTTTCCCTCGCTGCGGAGCATGGCCAACGACGTGCTCGCCATCGTTGGCACATGGTTGGGAGCGCCAGCGTCGGCACGGGGATTCCTCACGAGCGGTGGTACGGAGAGCATCCTCATGGCGATGAAGGCAGCCCGTGATCAATTTCGTCACGACGATATTCGACGTATCACGAGCCCGAATGTGGTGTTGCCTACCTCGGCCCACGCTGCATTCCACAAGGCAGCCGCCTACTTCGACATCCAACTTCGCTCCGTTCCCGTCTGTAGCCAGACCTGGAGGGCCGATGCTGTCGCCATGGATGCAGCCGCAGACGAGAACACGATCATGTTCGTCGCCTCGGCTCCCCAATACCCGCAGGGCGTCGTGGACCCGGTCGCGGACATCGCCGCCGCAGCGATGCAACGGGGAATCAACTGTCATGTGGACGCCTGCATGGGTGGAGTGACGCTTCCCTACCTGGCGGAACTCGGCGTTCCACTCCCCGCTTGGAACTTCGCCGTCGAAGGCGTCACTTCGATGAGCGTCGACTTGCACAAATTCGGTTACACCGCAAAGGGCGCATCGGTGGTGATGTACCGCTCGGCGGCCTTGCGTTCACACCAGGGCTTCGTCACCGACAATTGGCTGGGAGGCTTCTACGGCTCTTCAGGAGTACTTGGCACCAAGTCCGGCGGACCAATTGCCGCCGCATGGGCGGTGCTTCACCACCTGGGACATGACGGCTATCGCCGAGCAGCGAACACAGCGCGTGATACGGCGGTGGAAATCGCCCGCGCCATCCAGGCCGACCCCAGGCTCATGTTGCGAGCACACCCCGATGCGACGCTCCTGTCATTCGGTGCTGCTACGACTATTGATTCAAGGGCGGGGTCCGCACCACCGATCGACATCTTTGCGGTGGCCGATGGTTTGGCGGCGCGCGGTTGGTACGTCGATCGGCAGACTCCCCCGCCATCGATCCATCTCACCGTCAACGCGGTACACGCAGGTACCTACCGTCGGTTCCTCCAAGATCTCGCCGGGGTGCTCGACCAGGTTGGCTCCGAATCCGGCAACGCCGGCGCCTACGGCACACTGGAGTAACCATGAGTCCGACTCGTCGCGTCCAACTCGACCTCACGGACGACGAAACCCCTCCGGTAACTCGTCGGCGCAAGCGCTCACCAAGCCAGGTTCGCAACGCAGAGAAGTTGCTCGATGCGATGATTGCCGAAACCAACCAGTACGGCCTCGACAATCTTCGCTCCGCTCGAGTCGCCCAAGCCGCCAAACTCACCACTGGAGCGCTCTACAGCCGTTACGAGAACGCCGACGAGATGCTCGTGGCCCTGTGGCAGGAACGCGTGGGTGCACCGTTCCTCCAGCATCTGCGCGACGTCGTTGGATACGTGCAGGGTTCCGTGCCGACGACGCATGCCGTGGTTCGCGCCATCGAAAAGCCGACGGCGCTACTTCGCCTCGGTGCCGAATTCATGGTCGTCTCGGGTCGCAACGACACGATCGGCGAAGTGGTCGGCCCGGCCGTTTCCAACACGCTGAACGAGCTCGGGCTCACGGATCGCACCGATCCCCTGGCGGGAGCCATCGTGATGGTGGCTGCATCCGCTGCCGTGGGCACCACCCTGCGGTCGTTCATCACCGGGACCAACCCTGGTTGGGGGGCTTCACTCCACTCGCTTCGAACGGCCGCAGATCGCGCAGTACCAAAGCCCCATGAGCCGATGCCCTATGACATACCCAGCAGTCCCATCAACACCGGGAACCCCGTTCGCGATGCGGTATTGACGAGTGCCAAGCGCGTGGTGGGCCGGGTTGGTTTCAAGAATGCAACCATCACCCGAATCGCGAGACGAGCCGGATTCTCCACCAGTGCCATCTATCAACTGTGGCCCGACAAGGAATCCATGCTGGACGAAGCCATTCACGAAGTATCGGTGCTCGACTACGGGCAGAATTCGCATGCCAAAGCCGTTGCGGCGAACACGTCACGCGGCGACTTCGGCTTCACCGACAGTTGGTACTTCGGCATGATGCCGTCGCGACGGGCTCGACTCGATTTTCGCATGGAATGCGTCATTGCCTCACGACATCGCGAATCCACCCGGCGCGAACTGCAGAAGTTCATCGACAGTGCGGACTCGATCCTTCAGGCGATGTTCCCTGCCATACCCCACTCACTCGTCGCCCAGATTGCCGCAATGGAACAAGCACTGGGATATGGATTCGTCGTCACGAACAAGTTCACGACGGAGGCACGACGTCTCGACTATTTCTCGCTCATGGTTGCGCTCGCCAAACTGGCACAACTCGGCTGAGCGGAATTCAGCGGGGCGCCCCGCCGTTCATTCCCCCACCTCGCCATCGACGTCTTCCCGCAGGAGGTCGGCGTGTCCGTTGTGCCGCGCATATTCCTCGATCATGTGCACGAGGATCCAGCGCACGGACGGCTTCTCGCCGTTCGGCCACGGGCGCTTGGCAAGCATGCCGAGCGGGTCGGGATCGTTGAGGTCTCTCGCCTGTTGCAACGCTTCCTGCAAGGCAGAACGCGCGCGGTCGACCGAAACGCTCCACTGTGAGCGCACGACCTCAGGCGATTCGAGCGTCGCTGACTCCCACTCCCAGTCGGGGGTGACCTTCCAATCCACTTCCGACCACGGCACTTCTTGCGGACGATCATGCAACATCGAGCCGAACCAATGGTCCTCGACATACGCCAGGTGCTTCAATAGCCCCGCCAACGTCATACTGCTTGCCGTGATCGTATGGCGAAGACCGGTGGCATCCAGTCCTCGTGTCTTCCACATAAGGGTTGAACGCTGATATTCCAGAAATCCGACGAGCGTTTCCAACTCTCCCACTGCGACGGGAGGCTCTGGACGCCCGTGGTCATCCACGGCTGACACGTTCCGACCCTACCGAAAGCCTCTCAGGAATTCCGCGGTGTCGACAAGCGAACGGCTAAACAGGTGGGTATGAACCAACGCCATTCCCGACTTCGCACCCTCAACATCGCTGCCGGAGTACTCCACCTGGTGTCGTTCGTAGCAATCCTCCTCCTCTCCACCGACGTGTCGTTGCCCGTTCGCGCGACGTACCTTTCCGAGGCACC